>JBDNHU010000478.1:0-4730 GCA_041688615.1 Mariniblastus sp.
GCTTTGTTGGTTGCGGCAATGGGGGAAGTGCTTGCGACTGTATGGTGGGTGCACGTTCGGTTAAGAGCGTGGTGGCAGAACTAAGCTGTAAGGCTTGAGTGAAGTTGGCCAGACCAAGCGTGTTGCCCAGTGCTGGCGCCCTAACTTCCACCCTTACGTTGGTTGTGCTTTCTGTGATTACCGAGGGTGTGATTAATATTTGAGCGTTAATAACGCCAAAATCATTCAATATCTTGTTGGCTGCATCGGTCGCCTCTTTTGATGTGGCGCCTGGAACAATAACCAAGCGACAGGCCTCATAGGATGCGTTGTCGATCGCATGCTTAACCAACGAAACTCGGGTGAATTCGAAACAGCCAAAGACGAACAGGAACAATAACGGCACCGTTAAGGCGAACTCGACGGTTACCATGCCCTTGATTCTGGCGTTGGCTGGCGTTGCCACGGCGGAAAACATGATTGGTTTCATGATGACATCCTTAGGATTGGACTTAAACAAACCGGTTGCCTTGATTGTCCCGTTCCTTGGGCGGAGAGGAAACGTCAAGCTGAGGGGTGTAACTTACTTGGTTAGAAGCGTTGGCAAACGTCTAGCAATTTCCTTAAAGACGATTTGCAGGTCGTTTTTGGAATTGGCGTGAAAGTGGGTTCCACCGGCCTGGCTTGCAATGGATTTCATGCGACTTTGGTCGGCTTCGTTTGAAAAGGTAATGGTAAAAATTTGTATGCCCTTTTTGCCTGCTGCTTTGGCCGCACTGATTGGGTCGGGGCCGGTGTTGTAGATGCCGTCAGTTAACACAATGATGACCTTGATGGCGCCGGGGCGACCTCCAGAAAGTGCCGATGCTCCAGAATTGATGCCTCCACCAATATTGGTAGCTCCACTTGCAAAATTTTGGGTGTAGACATTCATTCCTGAAAGGATGACACCCAGGTTGTTGGTTAGGGCTTGATCGACTTTTGCGTTATCGCTGTAGGTTGACAATGAAACGAATTCGTCCGCGGGCGATGCGGTGACTTCATTCAGGAAAACCTGGACCGATGCGACGACGTCTCTCCAGCGACAAATAGGTGGTGCTTCGTCTCCAAACGTCCACCCGAGTGGTGCTGAGCCAGGCAAAGGAGGAAAAATAGCCTTTTCATTCGCGGCGTATGCCATGGATCCCGATCGATCTAGAACCAGGGCAATATCGAGGTCAACTAACGTTGAAATCGCTGTTTGCTGAGTCTCGAAACTTGTAGAACCAAGCACGTTTGGCATCAGCAGCGTGATCGGTCCGCTTGGGGAAGAATTGGTTCGACGTACCGTGACTTGCAATGAATTTGGATTGCTACCGCCGGGGGTGAATACATGTCTTCCATTACTTGGTCCCCTTACCGATCGGCCAAAGATAATATCGCCCGAGGAAAGGAGCATCGGCGCGGTGGCCACTTCATTTCTGCCTGCAAATTCGATGGCACGTTTCGTGGCCGCTGCCTGATCCCGATCGATCATCAATTCGCGTCCACCCGCTCGGGCGGCGGCATCGGCAGCGATGTACATTTCGGTGCGATTAAGTTCCATGTAGGCTAGGTTTACGCAGGATCCGACGATGATGATAACCACAGGCAGTAGGATGCAGACTAAAGCCAAAATGTTTCCGCGTCTGGCTGTGGATCGGTATTTGCTAGGCATTGAGTGTCTCAGGCTGACAGGGATTTCTTGGAAGATCAGGTTTTGAAGGGGATACGTTCAGGCGTCAATGATTCGGATACCCGTTGGATTCACTTGGAACCTAGTTTTCCTTCATCATCGTTACCGAAGCGGTCAGATCAGTGCCGTTGTAGAAGCCGGCAATAAGCGCTGAGTTGCTGTTGGCTTTAACGCGAACTTGGACTGTGATCGGGGTCCCGTAAGCGGCTGCAGAGAAGTTGGATGGGGTTACCGAAACATTGAAATCTTTGACTCCACGGCCTTTTAGTATTTGATTCGCGGCTTGGGTTGCGAACTTATCGTTGGACCCATTGACCAACGCTACTCGAGTCGCTTCATAGGCAGCGATCTTCAGCGTTTGCCGCAAGAAGATCATCGAAATGACTTCGATCGTCCCTAAGAAAATAAGTACAAGCACGGGTAGGGTAATCGCCAATTCGACTAACGCTGCCCCGCGTTTTTTGTTGTTGGATTGCTTACGAAAGCGGATCATGGATGGTTGCACCTGTTGAACGAAAACATCTGATTTGTGTTAAAAAACTAGGTCGCAGGGCGATGATGGATAGAATTTTTTGTCTGAATTGCTGGAGGTAATTGATATTGAGGGTGCAAGTGTACGGGTTGTCAGCGATGTGACCAATGAAAATGAGTGTCAGGTTGAATCGGACAGTTGTCAATCAAATCGGGCGCAAAAAAACGCTCGCAGTTGTGAACCTGCGAGCGTTTAAGCGATTTAGATTTTAAAGCAGTAATCAGACGATCGATTAGTTGCAACCGCAACCGCAACCACTTTGATGCTTCAGTCGACCCAAAAGCGAGCAACCTCGGGTCGCATGGGTTTCGCAGCCACAAGCGGACTGGGTAGGGTCACAACCGTTCCCTTGACCGCAAGGCATTGTGCCTGGGCAAGGCATGCCTTGCCCGTAACCGTATCGGTCTCCAAAACCATTTCCGTAGCCGTAGGGATCGGAAACGATGTCTTCCAGGGGTGCTTCGATCGGCGGTGGAACATTGTCTCGAAGATAAGTGTTCACCCAACCAATGTCACGTCGAGGCGACAAAGTCACATCCAGTGCGTTAACAACCAATGCGTTCGAGCGACGAGTTGAAGTGCGGATGGCGTCCATGTTTTCGCCGGCCAATGCTGGTGTTCCACCAACGGCTTCAAAGCCCGTTACTGCCACGCCATCTTTACCCGCAGCCACTAGGGTGTAGTAGCCCGACGGCAAGCCGCCGAATTCAAATATGCCGTAACGATTGGTTTGAGTCGATTGAACTAGTTCGTTGTTTTGAATCACAAAAACTTCGGTTACTTGCAAATCGATCGGGCGGCCCGAATTTCGTTCGATCGCACGCATGCGTCCAATCAAATTGCCTTCAGCGGACAAGTTCACTTGAACGTTGCCCATGGTGGTTGCTTCGACAGATTTTGGCTTATGCACACTGATGCCGCTGATACCGAAAAGACGAGCTGGATCTTCTGCGGTTTCGCCAAACGCGAATTCGCCGAAGTTGCGGAAGCGAACCTTAGTGGCGCGGTCGGTTACCAAATCATAGACCGTTCGTGAACTCGCTTCGGTCAAAGGAATCGAGAATGAACTTGGCGTGCTACTAAGCGCATTGTGGCGTAGAACCACCAAGCAATTGATCGCGTAACGACCGGATCCAGTTACCATGGCAGTGTAAACGCCTTCTTCCAAACCAAAGGCCACAAACTGACCGTTTTCGTTTAGATCAACTTTTTCAACCAGCAGGCCATCGCGAATAAAAAAGACGCTGCAACCTTCAAACTCTAGTTCTGGTGCAAAAACGTCGCCGTAGATCTTGCCTTCGTCATCAGCCATAACCCAACTTCGTCGAAGCTCTGGACCTAGTTTGAACGGGTTTGAAGCGTCGGCAGTGTTCCAGCCGGCTAGAGAATCGTCGACCTTCAGCACATTGCGTGCGGGTGCTTCATCTGGGATGGCGGTCGGATCAATTAGTGGGGTTTCTGGCGTTTGTGCTTGATCGCTGGCTGCTGCCTTTAGATCTTCGACCAAATTTGAAAGACCAGGGACGGCCTGGATTTGATCTTGGCCGGCCACGGGGATTGCGATTTCGGTCGCTTCGTCCTGGGCGGTCGCGGCATTGAATGACAAGCACGCGATTGTAAGAGGAAGGGTGGCTTTCCCAATTTTGAAAATTGATAAGCCAATTTGATTACATAGATCGCTAACAAGTTCAAGTGTTTTCATGGTTTCGTCTAAATAAAAGAAAAAGTCGCGAGGGCCGTAAAATCCATTTGCCAATCTCCTAAGTAGATCTTCACAAATAGCCAAAGCCGTAAGAGACTCGGGTCTTTGACCGAAAATCAACTGAAGTTTCGACATGGGCAGTTCTGACTGTCTGACTGCATTTCGGACTTGCCAAGAACTTTCTTTGACCACAAAGATGGTGTCTAGAATGCTCTCCAGTATATTTAGCTTGCCGTTTACAGCGTTGGTAAAGATTGACTGACGTTATGAAAAGATGGCGGGGACCGCTTGGGCTTGTGCTGATTAGGACGGATATGCAGCTTAAATCGGTGCTATTGCTGCGTCTGCCGCTGGAGAACCTGGAGCAAGATTCCAACGTTCGTGGTTGCCAACATTGTCGCAGCGATTGTCACAGCGATTGTCACAGCGATTGTCACAGCGGACCAAGGTTATGGACTTCTTGGGCTGGCAGTAACGTTCGGGAAGACGCCACCAGATCCGCAGACCGGACGCGAGGGGATAAAAAAAGGCGTGAGCGAATTTTAACTCGCTCACGCCTGATTGCTATGGATGGGCCTGATTGCTATGGATTGACATTGTCTTATCGCAGAATTGCGACCGGTCTAATGCCTGTTGCTCTTTCGCCTTAGAAACTACTGGCGGAAAGCACTGATCGGGCGAGGTGCGCGATAGAAATTATCATCATCGGTCGACGCCACTGCCGCGATTCCGGCAGCCGCGATCAAAGGAAACAAACCGTTTCCAGAACCGCCAAATCCGCCCCCGCCAAAACCGCCCCCACC
>JBDNHU010000479.1:0-5432 GCA_041688615.1 Mariniblastus sp.
AACGAACCTGGGTGAATAAATTGGTTGGCAATGCGGAAAATCACGGCGTCGGTTTTGTGAAGGCATTGTTCAGCTTTTTGATTAGAAACAAGCCATTATTGATTCCCTATGCCTTGATACAAGTTTCTGCCAAGTGGTTCGGCTATCGTCTGGGCTACTATTCAACAAACATGCCACCGGGTTTTTGCAAATTCTTCAGCTCCCAGAAATATTTTTGGAGTAGTCGGCATTTTACGGATTCTCAGGTAACTGCTGTGGATCGTTAAATCCGGTCTAAAGTTAATCATAGATATTGGATCATCGATCCGAATGTGTTTCTTAATTTGAGGAGATTTAAATTGTTAATTGCTGAAGTAGGTTGCAACCATAAAGGTAGCATGGAAATTGCTCACGAACTAATCAAGGTTGCAGCAATTTTCTGTAAGGTGGATGTAATTAAGTTTCAAAAGCGAACCAATCGAGAGTTGCTCTCGCTCGACGAATACGATCGACCGCACCCAAATCCGAACAACAGCTACGGTGCAACCTATGGGCAACACCGTGAATTCTTGGAATTGGACATTTCGCAACATCAACAATTGAAGGATTGGTGCGAAGAATTAAACGTGGAATATTCAACCTCAGTCTGGGATTTGACCGCCGCCAAAGAGATGATACCTCTTCAGCCTCACATGTTGAAGATTCCTTCGGCGTGCAATATGGACATGGAACTAGCGAAGTATTTATGTGGCAATTTCGGCGGTGAAATTCATGTTTCGTTTGGGATGTCTGACCAAGCCGAAGAAGAAGAAATCATCAGTGTGTATTCAAAGTTAGGGCGCAGCAAAGATTTGGTGATTTATGCCTGCACATCTGGGTACCCGGTTCCCTTCGAGGATCTTTGCCTTTTGGAGATTCAGCGTTTAAAGAATAGTTATGAATCCACAGTTAAGACGATTGGTTTTTCGGGACACCATTTAGGAATTGCTGCGGATATTGCAGCATTAGCGTTGGGTGCATCAGTATTCGAGAGGCATTTCACTTTGGACCGGACTTGGAAGGGAACCGATCATGCAGCAAGTCTTGAACCAGATGGAATGAGGCGTTTAGCGCGTGACTTGAAGAATGTTGTCTTGGCATTGCAGCATAAACGCGACGAAATCCTCCCGATCGAATGGGAGCAACGCAAAAAATTGAAAAGGAAGGTCAATGACAAGTAAAACGGTGGCCCTAGTTCCATTGCGTGGCGGATCCAAAGGGATTCCTGGGAAAAATACAAAATTGATCGCCGGGAAACCATTATGCGAGTGGGTTTTAAAAGCGGCAATGGAAGTAGCATTGATTGATGAAGTCTGGGTTTCAACGGATTGCCCTGAAATCTCACGTGTCGTAAGAAATTTGTCACCGCTTATTAGGGTTCACGATCGTCCAGCCCAACTCGCAACAGATACTGCGTCGACGGAATCCGTCATGTTGGATTTTGCTTCATGCGTGCAGTTCGAAAATCTTGTAACGATTCAAGCGACATCGCCATTATTGGAAAGTCAGCATCTGTTGGAAGCTTTGGGTTGTTTTGAACGCCAATCTTTCGACAGCCTTCTGTCCGGCGTGATTCAGAAGCGTTTTTTCTGGGACGTCGATGGAACGCCACTGAACTACTCGCCAATAAACAGGCCGCGACGTCAGGATTGGAAAGGGACTTTAGTTGAAAATGGGGCTTTCTATGTGACTCGGAAACCAATTTTGGAAAAGTTTAATTGCCGATTAGGTGGAAAAATTGGAACTTATGAAATGCCGATTTCGACTTATCATGAGATTGATGATGTTGAGGATTGGCTAGTAGTAGAATCCCTACTATCCTCGCACGCAAATCGAGATCTTGAAAGCAGGTTGGCTAAGGTCAGCTTGCTAATGGTCGACGTTGATGGGACTTTGACTGACGGTGGGATGTACTATGATTCCAACGGCGAGGTCATGAAGCGTTTTAATACGCGGGATGCAGCTGGAATGGCCATGGTTCGCGCAATGGGCGTTTTTGTAATCATTGTGACTCGAGAAGAATCAAAGATTGCGCAAGCTAGAGCGCAGAAGTTGGGTCTTCCTTGCATTGTTGGCGCTGTCGACAAAGTCAAAGTGTTGCGCGATTTATTGAAGAAGTACGATGTTATGCCACAAGAAGCTGCAGTAATTGGCGATGATGTGTTTGATATAGAGGCTTTGCAACTCGCGGGTGTGAGCGCTTGCCCGAAGGATGCAGTTCGTTCCGTTTATGAATTATGCAATTTGAAATTAAATGCCTCGGGCGGGTTCGGAGCAGTTCGTGAATTGACAGACCGGATCGTGGATGCACGACATAAACTGATTGAATAGTTCGTTTCTTGAGCAACGAATTCTTGGGGCAGTGTTTAATTTTTCGAAAATGAATTTTGGTGAGGAGCGACATGAGTTACCTTAGTTTTGATTTTAATGGCGACATTGACGATTCGGCGATTCGAAAAGCATTGCAGGAGGATGGTGTCTTGGTTGTAAAAAATGCCATTGCTTCTTCCGACGTCGATCTCTTACGCAAGATTGTTTTGAACCATTTAAATCAATTTGGTGAGCGGCTCATGCTTGGCAAAACGCAACCCAATGCTGCGGTTGCAGTTAAGGATATGGAATTTTTATTTGCGAATAAGAACATTATCGATATCTACAAACGGATATTGGGGCCAAATGCGGTTGTTTTCACTGGTCATAGCGATATTCACAAGAATTTAATCTCTGGATGGCACAAAGATAGTGGCGAAAGCGTTGGGGGCTATTTCGAAGGTGATTACTTCGCGGCAGACGATTGCACCGTCTACAAAGTTGCGACCTATTTACAGGATACGAATTTTGGCGACGGATTAACGGTTCGAATCGGTTCTCACCGTTCGAAATCCCTCTCCGAAGGTAAAGAGGTTAAGTTAAACCTTGATCGTGGAGATATCGTGATATTCGACGTACGAATCTCGCACGTGGGACGTATTCCCAACACGATTGAACGGCTATTGAAAAATTGTAGTCGACTAGCCAATTTCGGAAACCGAAACCGTCAGGATCCAAGGCTTGTTTCTTGGATGGCTGAGAAAATTAGCCGCATAGTAGGGCGGAACGATCGTCTGTCCGTGTTCTTCACATTCGGTCCCCCTAATAAATTTACATATGATTTTTCTCAAAACAATATGAAACGGCAGAATGAACAGGCAAAAGGCTCTGGATCGGCTATTCCTAAAACTTTAAGAGATAGGCTTGAATTGGCGGGTGTTGCGATTTACTCACCTTGTCCGGAAAATTAATTTTTTGTTTGTAATTTTCTAGAAACGGTTTAGAAGTAACATTCAGCTATTTTAGGAATAAGATTTTGATAGTGGCAATTTCATGCCTGATTGTGCTTTGCCTTCTAGCACTGATTTTGATTCGTAAATTTCCGTTTATGGTTTTTTCGTCGTTTGTTCTTTATTCCATCATTACTAAGTCAGCCAGCGTTTTCTATCTGGAATCGGTTCAATCGTTTATATCTGAAACAGAAGTTCATTCGTTTTACATTGGCGCTTCTTGGCGACACTTAGCTTACAACATCCTAATTATTGTCCTCGCAACAGTAGCAGGAACCCTAATTCGCCCTGTGGACATTCGGAAGGCAGAGGTTAGCGTCGGAACCTACCGTTTGTTTTTCGTGTTAGCTTCTTCACTTCTATTTCTACAGATGTCTAATGTTCTAGGGTCTGGGTTTGCATTCAGTGGTCAGCGTCATGTTATTTGGGATAATGTTCCCATTCCGTTGTTACGTGATTTCCTAGGGGTACTCGTTGCGTTCGCGCCGTTCTTTGCTGGTATTCTGCTTGGCAAAGGCATTGCGAGGAACCAATTTGAGTTGTGTCAACTTGGTTTAACCTTGTTTGCACTATACGTCGCTTTTCTTGCGGTATCGTCACAAGGATTCAATGGTTTATTAATCGGCGTATTGATGGGTGGTCTGCCGTGTTACGCCATTCTCAGCAAAATCGATCGACTCCCTCGCTTGAGACTTTGGATATCAGCTATCATCCTTGTACCTTTTATGACGATTTATAGCAGTCAAGGTATGGAAGAACGCGGAATTAGTGAATTTTCAGATGGATCAACATTTGGCACTGCTATTTATAGAATTTTTGTCCTTCAGGGCGGAGTGTACTACACAACAGATCAAATTGTTCATGAAGAGGGTGCTGCCGGATCATTACAGCTGCTTCTTGGCGATATGGACATACTGCTAGAACGGCTTCTTAAACCGGATCTGGCTGAGGCCTATCGTCAGAAGTCTGTTAACCTTGCCGGATCGCTGCCCGGTTCAGCGATTTTGACGTTTGGCTACTTTTGGGCAATTCCTATTTTGGGTTTTTACGGTGTACTTCTTGGACTCGTCTGCAGGAATATTTCAAACAGTTTGACCTGGGGACATCCACTAGTTGGTTTTTTGAATTCATATATTTTGCTCTGGACTGCAACGGTATACTCTCGCGGTAGCTTTGCAACCCTACTAGACGCGAGATTTCTCGTCGCTAGTTTTCTTGTTTTGGTACTAACTCGGTCCTGGGGCAATATTTAGTCTTAACGTAAATTTTGATTTGCTTAATCTTGAACTGGGGAACTAGTGAAAATCTTTTTATTCAATGATAGTCGCTCCCAAAATAATTGGGGTTGCCGTGCAACAACGAATGCATTGCTCGGAATGTTAAATCGACATGAACATGAGGTGGTTGGGTTGTTCGCGTTGGAACGCTTGACAAGTTTGAAGCAATCGCCCCTAAATGTTATTACAAAACATTTACTGCGATCAACGCCGCTACTTTATAAGAGTGTTAGGAGCACCGCTTGGGCCGTTAAGAAGCGACTCGGTGCATCATCAGAGTTCGTAACTGACATTGCCGGATTTGAAAAACTAGCGGACCTAATTTTGCATGGTAAAATTTGGCAAAAGGATTTGCCAAGAATGCTCGAGTCAGATGTATTTCTCGTAAACGGAGAGGGGTCAATTTATGGAAAGGAAGTTAAAGGGTATTTAACGCTTTTTGCCTGTTGGTTTGCGAAGACGCGGCTCAACAAAATTTGTGCACTCGTTAATCACACTGCCGACTATACAGACGATAGAATGAGAGCCTTAGGCAAGACAGTCTTACCCTTGTTGGATGACGTAACTTTTCGGGAACCGATTTCCTATCGAAAGTATGCGGTATTCGCTCCCCAAGTTTCTGAAGGTTTTGTTCCGGATGCAGCGTTCATACATAAACCGCTAACGCGTGCCGAGTTATGTAGACTTACAGTGATGGATGGTTCGCTTGATTTTTGGCCATATTCGTCGAAGAATTTTCAACCGACTGAACCGTATGTGTGTATTCTGGGAAGCTCAGCATTGGGTCGCCCTGAACATGGTAATCGTTTTCCACTAG
>JBDNHU010000480.1:0-4779 GCA_041688615.1 Mariniblastus sp.
GGCTTCGCCCGAGTTCTTTCCTTTCGCCTACGGCTCAAGGAAAGAACTCGGGCGAAGAATCTTGCAAGTCCGTCCAAGAATCATTAACCTATACAATATTCAGAGATCACCATCAGTTTCAACAATAAAACGGACATCCCCAAAAACTAAACCACGTACACTAGAAATTCAAAGCTCGAACCCTTCGACAGTCGCCAATTCACGCTAACAGAATTTGCAATTGACGTTGAACTGAGACAGAATCGAATTAAGTTTGTGTTCCGGCAAGTGAAATCACATATTCCCTAAGATGCTTTACAACAGGAGCTCTTGAGCAAATGCTTGTTATACGACTGAGTTTGGTACTTGTAGTGATGTTGGCAATGGAGCAAAGTGTTTGCTCGCAGGGCCACTCGTCGAACGAAAGTGAAGACTGGACTCCGAGTCTTGGATTCCCGAGCGTGGCGGTTGTGAAACTCGACAGTGAAGACACTTTGCAGATTCTTCTTCCGACTCTGATATGCGAAAAGCAGGTAAAGACGCGGAAAATCACGGTTACGGTTCCGTATTCAATTCTGGAAAATAAGGTTACCGTTCAAAAGACTCGCCAAGAAGTGCATGAACAAGACTACGTAGAATTGGTCTGCGGCGAAGATTTTAAGATGGTTCGAACCCAACTAAAAAGTCATGCGATTCAACTTCAGGATCAGTCTGGCAATCTGATACCGTTTGAACAACTTGCAGAGGCGATCAGACGGCCAGCTTACGTCATTCTTACGGGTGTGCCGTTGAATGCATACCGACGTCATTATTTTCTTGAAGACGCAATGGTCCTAATGATTCAAACTGTCGATCCGAACTACGGTCAATTGCCAGCGGTGGAAGACTTGGACAAAAAGTGGATTCGGACGGAACCGATGCCAACCGTTGCCGTCGCCCAGTTGGCGGATGATCGCAGCAAGTTGCAGGTCAAATACATGGAATCCAAATTGAAAACTGAAGTAAAAAAGCGAACTGTTGTAGCGGAGGATGGTTCAGAATCCGAAGTAGATTACACGGTCCAAATTCCTTACTTAAACCAGCTAACGGTTCTTGCTGACTTAAATGAATGCAATTTCTCGACAGTTGCGGGGAAGCAGCTTTCAGAAGAGGAGGTTGCGAGTCGGTTGGCTACACCATGTCGAGTGTTTTGGGAAAGTCGTATTGCCGAGTATCTCGGATCGGTCCTTAAACCAGACACGATCGTAATTCAACGCAAAAAAGGATAGTGAACGACTCCATAATTCGGCAAGATAACCCGCGTGGTACAAACACCTCACCACACGTTTGAGGCTGGCATTCTCGCATTCGAATGGGAGTTGGTCAGGTCGAGCAATGAAACTTGGAGGAGCCGTTTGGGCGGAACACGACGTTGTACAGAAGCAATGCAATGCATCGCCTGGATCAATAGCCGCGCAGCAAGGGTCGGTTGACCCTGGCCATTTCTTGCTTGTCGTACAATGACCGCAACTGAACTTTTTCTGATCGGGCTCCGAAGCTGGATTGCAGCGTAACCGTACACCAGAACCATAGTAGGCGCGTGGTTTAGGTTAATGGGTTTTGTTTCGTTTCACCCAACGGAGATAACTCATGTCCCGATCCAAAACCGCCAAACTTTGGCAGCAACGGATGCGGCGCTTCGCGTCCTCGCAAATGACCGTCGCCCAATTCTGTCTCAGCGAAGGCGTCTCGCAGCCGTCCTTCTACCAATGGAAGAAAAAGCTGCGTGAGCTGCCCAACGACGCCAAGCCCAAGCCATCTGCTGCGGGCGTTCAATTCTTGCCACTTCAACTGACGGCCCTATCTGGCAAGCAAGTCGCCTCGGAGTTCGATCAGCGCGTGGGCTCAGCTGTTGCCAGCACCACCATTGAACTGCCCGGCGGAGTTCGTATCCGTGTGGAAGTTCCCACGGATCGACAACCACGCCATCGCTGGGAGACTCAAGCATGATCGGATTACCTTCCGGCGTGCCCGATAGCATTGATTTTGGTCTGGAATTTACCTCGAAGTGGACGCGAACAATTAATTGATTTGATTTAGACATGAGAAACGCTACCTTTATCATGCTGCTGACACTATGAAAAAGAAATTCGGATTTAAATCGTTTTTTAGCTGGAAGAGCCTTTTTCGATTTGGGTTCTTGCTTTGCATTGCATATCTAGCATTTGGCGGTTACTTCTTTTTCTGCGACCAGGGCGAGTGGTTTACTAAGCCAAACGCTGAGCCATCGAGCTACAGGGAAACTACATACGAGCACGTTCCAATGAAGCTTGTCGCCTCTGCGGATGATCCAGCGGAAGTCCATTTTCGAAAGTATCCCGCACGTCAAGGGCCGGTCAAAGGGACAATCTACTATCTCCACGGAAACAAGGGGAACATGGAAAAGTGCGAATCGGAGATCGAAATATTTCTACAGAAAGGATACGACGTCTGGACGATGGACTACCGCGGATTTGGTGATAGCACAGGCGTGCTCAGCGAAAATGCTTTGGTGGATGATGCTAAAAGAGTTTACGACGAAATTATTTTTTCAGGTGTTAACGAGAGTGATATTGTCATCTGGGGGCGCTCATTCGGAAGTGGAGTAGCAGCATCTATTGTCGCTGCGGATACGAAACCCAAAATGCTTGTGCTTGAGACGCCTTACTGGTCGCTTCCTGAAGTCGCTCGATCTAATTACCTAATTTTGCCCGACTTTTTATTTCACTACCAACTTCCCACTCACGAGTATCTATCGACGGCGAATTCGGAGTGCAGGATTGAACTGATCCACGGAACGTTTGACGAGAAAATACCGTTCTCATCGAGCGAACGGCTTTATCTCCGATGCCTCGAGTTGAATCTGAGTGTCGGTCGTCACCCGATCATGTGCGGTCTGCATGACCTGCGACCAGACGAAGAATTTGAAGTTATCGTTCACAGAATTCTGAGATGAGCGGGCTGGTAGTTCGATACTCTCTGGCAGATATCGTAGGCCAGTTCGATTAAGGCCGATGCGATGGGGCATCCAAGACTACGCGGAACCCAAGCAATGGCGAGCGGTCTTTCGGCTTGTAGTTAGAAAGTTGTGCCGACCGAAAATGCGACTCGTTGGCAACGACCCAACTACCACCGCGGATCACGCGTTCCGTGCCTCGGATAGGACCCTGAGGATCTATAACCGAACGCGAAGGGTAGTCGTCAAACCAATCATCGCACCATTCATAGACATTGCCGTGCATGTCGTACAAGTCCCATCGGTTTGGCTTCTTCCCACCGGCTGGATGGTGTTGATTCTGAGAGTTTTCCGCAAACCAAGCATGTTCATGTAGCGGTTTTGCCGATTCACCAAAACTATATGGAGTCTCGCTGCCAGCCCGGCATGCGTACTCCCACTCAGCCTCCGTCGGTAGGCGATACTCCCGCCCCGCTGCTTTCTCCTCCGGCAATTCTGAGAGTTTCTTACAAAAAGAAACTGCGTCTTCCCAACCAAGCGTTTCTACTGGGTGACGCGCACCCTTGATCGAACTCGGATTGCTTCCAGTCACTTTTTCGTATTCTTCCTGCGTTACCTCGAACTGTCCGAGATAATAGGGCTCACTGATCGTCACTTTGTGTTGCCGTTCGTTGGGATGCCTGCCAACATCCTCCTCAGGCGAGCCCATGGTGAATGCATCAGCAGGAATCAGAACCAATTTCATCCCGATGCTATTGGCAATCTCCTGCGGTTGCTGACCAAATGCCGGGCAGATCGCAAAAACAACCATACACAGAATAAAAGCTCGCATTTCGTATTCTCCTTGGCTCGATGAGATCAGATTTAGTACTTAAATTTTAGCTAAATCCTTCCGGACGACACGTTAGTTTCGATGGCCAGCAACGCCGGTACGGGCATCGAAAACGAAACTGACGCCGAAAACAGAACTGGCCTGTCGGGCGATGAAGATTGGTACTCGATCACCTTGACCAACTACGATCGAGGCCAACGCCGCGAACGATTTGAAGAGCTTGCAACTTTTCTCGCTAAATCCATGATATGCCTTTTTTATGCTCGTCCCCATTGGGGCAAATTGTGCCCCTTGCCAACAGCCGCATTGCGAAGCCTGTATCCAGCTTTTAAGGATTTTCAGGAGGTCTGTAACCGTATGGACAAAGACGGTGTTTTCAGAAATCAATGGACTAAGGGTTTATTGCGAAATGAACCGCCAAACCAAGCGTTCTGAAAACTTCCATGCCCTCTCGCCTGCCACCATTTAGGGCTTAGCGCTTGTGTTTGGGAACTCGGCGTCTAGTACAATATTCCTGTCCCCAGTCAGCTTATGATCACGGCCACCGATTGCGCCGATTGAAGGAAAGACTTCCATGCACGTTAAAACCGCCGGGTCCATCTTGTTGTTTGCCTTTCTCGGAACCTCCCATTTGACAGCCCAGACCCAACTTGTTGGAATATGGAAGGAAGGTGACAAGTTTTCATACGCGATCGAGGACGAGTACACACTTGGCCCCCCTGGGAATGCAAGTCTTAGCCAGAGCTTGAAACTGGATACCGAATGGCAAGTCAAGAAAGTAGACGCTGACGGAAGCGCGGATATTGATGTACGAAGAATCCAAAGGGGTCAGGCCTCTTTGCCGTGTCCGCATAGCGTGGTAGGCTACTTTCTTGACCAATATTGGAAGGAAGGTTATGCCGAGGCCACCCAGAGTAGATGAGGCTGGAACCATCTATCACGCACTGAATCGAGGAAACTTGCGTGCCGACATTTTTAAGAAGCCAGAAGACTA
>JBDNHU010000065.1:0-46213 GCA_041688615.1 Mariniblastus sp.
ACGTTTGGCCTTCCAGCATTTAGAGGAAGTCGGTCGACGTCTGCCGGTGATTCAAGGCATGGATTCGCAAGAACTGTTCGATCTTTCCAACGACCATGGGCATCCGATTCCCGTGTACGATATTGTGGCAATGGTCCAGCGCTCACAGACCCCCCAGCAAGTCGGTAGTTTGGCAGGCCTGATATCGCTACTTCCCCAGCCTGAATGGCCGTTTGTCGCTGGACAGGGAGGGGTTGCTGGTCAGCTGAAGCAGGTCAGCTTCCAGGATCCGGCACCAGGTAACGCAGCGACCGAAGTTTACCAAAGGGTTCAAGCAATCGTCGGCGAAAACGTGCCGCAGGCTTTCAAAATAGGCAACACCATCCTCGGGATTCCCGTGGATGCGCCAGAAAGTCCGGACCTGGACTGGCCGTCAAATTGGAACGGCGGAATCTCGGGTGATGATCACTCGGCAGCACCTTCTTTGTCGCCTGAACAGGAAGCCATTCTGCAATTACAGCCGGTGCACCAACCAGGAAATCCGTTGCGGCCTGTGCGAGGTTCTTAAAGACTGGCAGACTTGGTTTTCCAGTGCCATGCGATTGAACGTGTGAATTCTCTAGCCCGCAGTTTCCAACAGGGCACTGCGGAACCGGTCATTGATCCCGAGTGCGACTGTTTTGACAAGTCGATTTCTTAACCAGTTGGGTCTCAGAGTTGGGGAACGCCTGCTTTCAAATCCTTAATACCAGCTTCCGCTTCGGCTTTCTGTTTCGCTTCGGCTGCGGCTAGATCGGCGACTTCTTCGCGACGTTGGCTTTCCAATTCCTCGATCGACATGTAGCTTTTGTTTTCCTTACCCAAACGCACTTGTTGTTGAACCCTCGAGCGAAGTTTTAGATACAAATTCGTGAAGGCTTCATTCTGTTCGGGTGAAAGTTGACGTTGGACGAACAACTGGGTTTGATACGCTTCGCCCCGAAACACACTGGCACGAATTTCGTACGACATGCGGTTCTTCAGTCGTTCCAGAAATGCGTTGAATAAGGACCAATCGCCGGGAGCCTCCAAAGACACGCCCTCAGCATCGTCCAAGCCGAAGTACAAATGGCCTTGATACCCAGCGGTAGCCTCTTCTAGTTGGACCGAAACAAGACTGACTGTGGAAGCGGGAGCCGCCGGATCGCCGGTCTGTGGGTCGGACTTGGTGTCGTTGGGTCCATTGGAGGGTGGTACTTCTTTGGAGATTCGTTTTCTGCCCAAACCACCGTCTGCAATTTTCCAACCGATTTCACTATTTTGGTAGCATAACGTTAGTTCATGCCAACCAGGGAACGCTTGGTCAAAGCTGAAGGTAACCCGGGCTCCATCTCTGCCGTAGGTCCAAACATCAGAACGTTGGCCAAGATCACTGCTGCGTTCACGCGTCGAGTGACTGAATTCAACCAGTTTCCAGCCGTCAATTTCTGCGGGCAGCCATTCCTTATCGACTCGCAAGACAACATCGGATCGAAAGAAGTCCACGCCTTGAGTTGTTGCCAGGTTGATTAAACCGGGTGATAGAAACAGTGCCACCAAGGTCCCGAAACCTGCAAATCCCCAAGTGAACAGGTTGGACGCCGATGTCGGCGTCCAACTGGTCGACGTATTCAAGCCCGCGCCTGCCACGTAGTAATTCCAAAATCTGGAAACCTGGCTGGTTTCAGCATCGTTGCCGCTCTTTTCCGAATCAATTGCACCAAAAGTGAAGTCTAAAAATTGATCCGTCGAGAGAATGAATGCGATTCTAACCACCAGCGTCAAATATCCCAACGCCGCATGTTGCCAGCCTTCGGATAGGTCCATGCCCAGTTGAAGGAATGCAATCGGAATGACAAAAATGCGAACAGTATTCATCACAATCGCCCAAAACACAGACGACAAAACCAAGATCGAACCTTGGAACCACGAACGTCGCATCCAAAGCACCCAGAAGACGCTGCAAAATAGCAACGTGAAAAAGGATTGAACGCCACTACACGCTTCCTCGATACCCCATTTCCGATCGACCGTCACTAGAACCGTGCCAGGCATGTCGTGTAGAACACCTGCAAGGTCTAGCAGAACGCTGGTGATTTGCGAACTGATTCTCTGCAATTGAGTAATCAGCCAACGGTCCTCATTGAGTTGACCAAAAGGCGAGTGAACTAAGACGTACAGAAGTAGACTGATCGGAAACAGTGAACCGCCTGATTTTAAGTCTTTCACTCGAAGCAAGAAGCTGGACAACCCTAACGCCAAGCTTAAGCTGGCAAGCGGCGGCTCCAAAAACACTAGGCCCAGGCACAGAATCAGCACCGATAGCGCGAACAAGATCGGGCTAAGCCAACTGTATCGCAAAGGGCGAGGGGTATTTCTGGGCCATCGTTCCCAAATCAAAAACACCACCGCGGCGAAAAGAAAGGGGAAGAAATGATAGTGCGGGCGCAGGTCCGACCACAAATCGCGAAAGCAGTAAAGCAAGATCAAAGGCAGATGCAAAACGCCCAAAACCAAATAAGGAATGTAAAAGGACTTCCAAAAGTTGATTGGGGCGGTTGGGTTCGCAGTTGACATTGGGAACTCTTAAAAGGGCGGTTCGGGAGTGGGAGGCTCCGAATCGGAAATTGAAGTCTTTAATAGCAATGAAATTGAGCAAAACCCTGAGAAAACCATCACGAAGCCAAGTTGACCGGCTGGGTTGGGACCAAGATTTCGCCTCGGGCCATATCTCGATCCACTTAACAGTAGTCAAAAACATCTGTTTCGTCACCTATCCCTGCCATCGGAATGCTCAGCTAGGCCAATTTTTTTCCGGCAGAATCGAGATTGATGATTAGGCAGTTTAGCATGATTGCGATTATCCTAACGGTCCAACCGTCTAATTTGGAAGCGTCGGTTAAGAACCCTCAACAATCCGCCGCTGACACCATCTCTCTACATTTTTCATTCAATCAATGGTGATCGGTTGAGCGAACCGGTCGTTGGGAATGGTGTTTCGCAGCACAGGTCGTGTTGTGAGCTGTTTTTTAAGATGATCAATCCATGCGTCAGGAACTGCGAGCGGCGCCAAATTCACGAATCCACAACTGTCGCTAGGGCGTGTTCTGAGTGATGCCAGGTGCCACATCAAGTGCCACTTTATCAAATTGACTGCTGGCGTATGGCAAGTAGCTAAACACGACCAGAATGGTGGTCAGGCGGTGTTTTGCGGCTGGATTGCCGGTTGGCCTGCGATGAGTTCCTATCCAAACAGTCGACCGTGTCAGGTTATTTTCGAGTCGATATTGATATTGATATTGGTCTAGCGCACCGCGTCGAACTTGGTTCGCTTCGAGGGCCTCGCTTCCAGCCTTCTGGTGGTGTGCGTTGCCGCGAGGTCTGCCTGACTGGACTTAGGAGCGAGGAATTAAGTGGATTATCGGTTGAAATTTCCAAACTTACCGAAGTCGTCGATTAACAAGTGGACCTTATGGGTATGGATTTTTCTCACAAACTAGCCCACGCAAACCAGATCGCACGAACCAATCAAGCGTTTAGCGGTCTACCGTTGGGTCTGGACAACTAGGTCCAGATGATCGAAACTATCGGAGCAACGGGAGGTTGCAATGGACGTGCTGCCACCGCACCAATGACAAACCTGGAGGCGTTATTCTCCCGTAGGACATCCAACGCAAAAATGCCTTGGAAAAAAACGATTCCTTTCACGTTAAGTCATTGAAATCAAAGACTTTGCCCCGGTAGCTCAGCTGGATAGAGCAACTGACTTCTAATCAGTAGGTCGCAGGTTCGAATCTTGCCCGGGGTACTGTTTTTCACGAGGTTTTCGAAGACCCAAAATTCGATTTCTTAGCACTGTTACCTAAAGTTCTACCTAATCGTGTTACCTAAAGTTCTACCTAATCGTGTGACGTGATTATTGTTCAATGATTGGCTAGGGTGGCTTTGCTTTCAAAAATGGCTCTGATGGACTTGGCGTCGGCTTCTAAGTTTTGACCGGCGTAATACTTTAAGGTGGTCCGCAGGTCTTTGTGACGCATGATTGTCTTGCGCATGATGTGCCGCAATGTTTTTCAGCATGTGGCTGCGGTCGGAATCGATCTATCCGTAATGTGGTTGACTGCTCATCAGAAAGTTGTCTTGGACGATTGTCTTGGACGATTGTCTTGGATTTTTGGCCAAGACCCATGCACAATACGGGCGTTGGATCTGATTTATTAGGTTTCAAAAGTCCGGGTCGGGCAGAATGCCGCAGAGATGGTCCGCGATTATGCGGCCAAGCAGATACTTCAAAGGGTATAGACAACACGCAATTAGCGCGTGTAAAGTTAGCACTGGCTCTGGTTCCTGGTTGTACAGGTGATCAGCTACGGAAATTGCTGGCCGTAGCCTGGTGTTCGCGCACCGGCCTAGGCTTCTTTTGGCGTCAATCCTAACGCCCGTTTCTGAAGCGGCAATGACATAATTTCAGTGCCCGTTGGAAGTTGTTATTCTCGATACGCTTTCCCCAACGCACACCGCCCACCGCAGGCGTTGAACTTGGCACCATTCATCTTGGCCCCTTTCTGTATCCTGGTGTAATCATCGGGGTAGGTGACAGCGGATCGCGGACACGCGATAATCCTACACACACAAATTCGTTATTTCCTTGCTATTGCAGCAGATGAATTGCGGGCATTTCTTTTTTCTGAATCCATGGGTTGGAACTGCAAGTCCCATGGCGACTAATTTCCCTCAAACCGCTGCTATTCCGGATACACCTGATCCGCAAGATGCGAGACTACGCCGCAGGCGATTCCAGCCGTTTGGGCGATAGCCCCCGGGTGTTCGGTCGATGAACTGACGCAACCGGGGCTATCGCCCAAACGGCTGATTCAACAGGACATCACCGAAATGGACGCGGACGTTCGGCACCTTGGGCGTGCTGCGTCATGAAATACGCGACAAGTCGGCGTCGCTGAAAATGTGCCAGTTCAAACCCGAGCACGGCTTGAACCCCGATACGCTGGCGATGGACCAGGCCCGCATCCTCCGCGTGGCACCCGAACTGGTTTACAGCCCCTGGAATAAAATTGACGATGCTGACTTGAGTCGTTTGGGCGATAGCCCCGGTTCCTAATAAAAGGCAAAACACTGGAGTTGTTCGGGCGCCTGCCCGATCCGACTCAACCGCGTCCAAACCAACCGCCGCCAGGTAGCTACGAAGGCGAGCAGTTAGATCGGATCAAACACCGTCCGACGCTTGCGCCTGCGCCACCGCTCTGACCTTTCAGAGTCAATAAACAACACCGCCGGAATTTTATTCGCTTTGGATGATAAGATCGGCGGTGAACCCGATGTCGTCAACCTTTGTGCGTTTTTTTGGGGGGGGCTGCCACCATGTCGCGGCGGGGGCTCGCAAAAATTTCCGAATAGGACGTGAGATAGACCGTACTGTTGGCGTAGATGGGCGAGCTATGCAGCACGAAGAAGGACTCATCGATTCTGATTTCATGTTCAAACAGGCTGTTGCTTGACGGGATGGAATCGATTGAGTCATCTTCATTGGCAACCATGACCGTTTCGCCCAAGATCAGCGGTGAGCCAAAAAACATGGCTGGCGTATGGGAGTTCCCATGCCGCTTCCCCGTTTTTTCATCCAGGCAATGCATCGATCCGGCCAAGTCGGCTGTGACCACGCAACCCTTGTAGACGGCGACGCTCTCGAATGACCTTTATTCTGTTTGCGGCACACTCTAAGCGAATGTTCCAAGAAAGCGGATCGCGAGAAACCTTTTGATCAAAAGTAGAAATGTTGGGTGGACGAAAAATGGGGTGCCATGTTTCTGGTCGCGTGTTCGTGCTGTCTGCAGCACTGCTTGTCCGGTGAATTTGCAAGGTCAAGCAGAGGCTTGCCAGCGGTGGGTTGCTTCAAGATTACACGGAGTTTTCTGATGTTTGAGTTGCGTGCAATTGCAGGCAGTCCAGCAAAAATTCATTGACTTGGGACGCATGGGTTAATGAAATTACGTGGCCGCCGCTGCCAATTCGATGCCCGTTGAATTTTGATGATGGTGGTAAAACTAAATCGCGGTTGCCGTGAATTCGATAAACGGGGCAGGGTAGGTCGGGTGCCTGATCCCACTGTAAGATTTGTTGAATTGACCACTTGAAGATGGTTGGGTTGGCGTCAGAAAACTGGCGGCTAATTTCACCCAAGTGCGGTAACCAACCCGATAGCAAAGGAAGTTCAAACACCTTAGTACCAGTCGTGATCGGACGTGAATTTGCCAAAGATCAATAGTAACCGACCCAACGCAAGATAGCAATTTCACTCGTTCGGTGAGCGGACTAGTTTCCGGAAAGTTGCTTATTTCCATTGACGGATCTAAGCGGCATCGGCAGTGACGGGTCGCCATATAGCATGAATTTCATTCCTTGAAAGTAGATACTGGGCGGGTACCAACTACGGGTCGGTTTCAGGGTAGATAGGTTCTCTTTGTGGTAATAGTAGTGTACCGCCGAAACCCAGTGATCTCCCAAATTCCGAGTGGGTTGCTCTTTGATACTGGTGGCAAAACCTTTTAGTAAAGTCAGGCCACAGGGTTGGCTTCCCGTGTTGCAGCCGATGTAGGCGACGGCTCCTTGGGCCTGTTTGCGAAGTAACTGTTCGCCCAGTCCCGTCGAATTGTAGCTGCCTGTTTGGTAACACGCCGGTGCCGGCGGAGGCATGTTAAAGACCTCACCATGATCTGTCCCTACATGATGCTTCCCAAATTTGTCGAGATAGGGTTCGTAGGGAGGTAGAGTTGCCAAGCGAGCGGTCGAGCAGCCGGCGGACACCATGATCGGAAGGTGGTTGGCATTGTTCAACTTCGGAATATCACGTTGGGCAAAGCATTTCTCCCAAGTGTGATCCGACCCGTGCCCAGCATGGAAAATCAGCCTGGCCCCGTTTTCAGCAGTTTGTAAAAAAGATTCGGACGTGGGCAGGGCAATTGAACTGTCTTTTTGATCCTTGTCAGCATAGTAAAGTTTCTTCACTTGAAACGAATTTGAAATCGCATCTGCTATGAAATCCATTGTCGGCCGACTGTCGACCCAGCCCGAAATTGCCAGCATAGCTGCGGTGGAATTCTCTGATTGATTGGCCAGGCTTTCGTGGTAGTCGATTGTTTTACGGGCCAATCGCTGTGCTTCTTGGGCAGTGCTGACTGGCCAACGACCTACCGCGATTTCTGGTAGGTAATCGATCTGATCAAAATTGATGTCGACCTCTTTATTGTGTTCGCCGCAAACCTCTGCGAAATAATCACCATGGAAATCATGCTGCGCACCATTCCAATTTTCAAAATTCTGTTGGCGATCAGCCAAGTCCCCGTAATACAAATCGGATGGATAAAACGCAATGTTCCACGCGGCTTGCGTGTTGCGATCCAAGGTCATGTAGCGCACCGGGAAGACATCCGCATCGCCCACCAATAGAGCGTAACGCAGTTTGCCGTGTTTCCAGTTTTCGAATAGAAATTGTTTAACTTTCTGTGCATCATCACCGGAATCTTGTTGCGACAGAATTGATTCCAGGGTGACCAGCTTCGTCGGCAGTTGTTTCATTTTGAACTGGACGTAAGGCTGCAGCGTTTGAGCAAACGCTGTGGGTGTGATTATCAGCAGCACTGCGTCTTTGGCGGTTTCGGTCAAAACAGACGTGTTTGTTTGGGTTTGGGGCAGTTTAATAGCGGGTTCGTGTCGGCTGCTTTGTGCTTGTTCGCTGGCGGCTTGTGCGCTTGGTGGATTGGCAATCGCCCGAGATATTTTCCCTACACCACTGCCTGGGACAAAGATCGCCAGAAGTAGCACCGCCAGGTCCAGGCATCTTTGGTAGGGAACGTTGATCGTGTGCATGTAGAACCTAACTTGTCGCTAATCACGTTTGTTGGGAATTCGGCGTTGGGAATCCTGTGGGCAGGTGCTTGATGGGGCCCGGGGCTCGAAGGCTAAGGTTCCAGCATGTTAAACACTATCTCGAGCGGCGTTAGAATTTTAATCCCGTGTTCGGCCATTCGAGCGTGTGGTTTTGCGTCGCGCAATTAGCCACCGCTTCAAATTATCATAGACAATCTGAAGTCTGACTGCAGAGCCGGTGGTGTAGAACGCGGGAATTGCCGTCAGAATTGTTTCAAACTTGATTAAGCGGACTACATTTGGCGGCGTGCAGGCACTACGATTAGTTGCGGGCCCAAAAGCCATTGAACTTAGTGAAGCCTTGAAATTGGAGTTGCCATTGATGCGAACGAACGTGTTAGCCTTACCATTGGTGTTGATGTTGTTGGTCCATTCGGACTTGCGGCCAGCTTCGGCGCTGACTGCTTCGAGTGCGGCTGCTTCGAGTGCGGCTGCTTTGGGTACCGCAACATTAGCAAGCGGGGCTGTTGGCGAGGCGTTGGCTGTTGGCGAGGCGTTGGCTGTTGGCGAGGCGTTGGCAGATGGCCAGGATACCGGCAATGGTGCGCCGCCCAATGATGCGTCGAAATGGACTAGTGAAAATATGGAAAGTCTGGTGGCGATTTATCGCCATCTGCACCAGCATCCAGAATTGTCTTTTGAGGAGGAGCAGACGGCTAAGTACATCGGAATGCAGTTAGAGAAAATCGGAGCCGAAGTAACGCTAAACTTTGGCGGGTTCGGAGTGGTGGGCGTCTTGAAAAATGGTGAAGGCCCGACGGTGATGTTGCGCACTGATCTTGATGGATTGCCAGTAGCAGAGCAGACAAAATTGGCTTACTCATCGAAAGTGAAAGTTGAACAGCCCGATGGAAGCCAAGTTTCGGTGATGCATGCTTGCGGGCACGATGTTCACATGACTAATTTGGTGGGTACGGCAATGTATCTTGCCGCGAATCCAGGCCAATGGAAAGGGACGATTGTGCTGATTGGCCAGCCTGCAGAAGAGCGAGGTGCAGGCGCGTCAGCGATGTTAAAAGAGGGTCTGTTTGAAAAGTTTCCTCGGCCTGATTTTGCGTTGGCTTTGCATGTCGATTCGCATTTGGCAGCCGGGCACGTTTCGGTTCGCCCAGGTTTCACATTGGCGAATGTTGATAGCGTTGACGTTACGATGTTTGGCAAAGGTGGTCACGGTGCTGAACCCCACACAGCGATCGACCCCATCGTTCAAGCCGCTGAATTGGTCATGTCCTTGCAGACCTTGGTTAGTCGCGAAGTGAAGCCGACCGAGCCAGCAGTGGTGACGGTGGGGGCGATTCGAGGTGGAACCAAGCACAATATCATTGGAGATTCTTGTCACTTGCAAATCACAGTTCGCAGCTACAGTGCCGATGTGCGAAAGTTGCTTCTCGAGGGGATCAAACGCAAGGCGAAGGCGGTTGCTGATGGCGCCCGCGGCGGCGAGCCAAAGGTGGAGATTTCTGAGGGAACTCCGGCTTTGTACAATGATGACCAACTGGCCGCTCGGATGCGAGTTGTGTTCGAAAAGACGTTAGGTAAGCAATATGTTGAAGAATCGGAACAAGTTATGGGTGGTGAAGACTTCAGCCAATACGGACGGGCAGGTGTTCCAATCTTGATGTATCGATTAGGAACGGTGGAAGAAAATCGATTGGAACGATTCACGCAGTTTGGTCAATCGGCACCAGGTTTGCATTCGGCTTTGTATTATCCAGATTTCGAATTGTCGATTTCTGCAGGTATTCAAACGATGTCCGCAGGAGTGATCGAACTACTGCCCAAAGAGTAGATGAACTAGCCAAGGCGTGCATCGCCCGAGCAACGAATCGATTTTGGCAGGCTAAATGTGTGAAAGAAACTTAGGCGTTGTGCCACTAAGACGGAAGCAAACAAGCAAACAAGCAAACAAGCAAACAAGCAAACAAGCGTGTGACGTAGGAAAACTATTGGCGGGCTGGTGGGCATTATTTCAGAGACTTCAATCAAAAAGGTAAAGCAATGAGGACAAGTGTTTTTCGGACTCAAAGATTCAATTTTGCTCTGGTTGGGCTGTTAGCGTCTTCGGGTTGGGTTGGGGGATTATCGGTTACGTGGACTCCCGGTGTGGCGTTGGCTCAAGATAACGCCACGATCGAATCAAGTGGGCAAGAGACCGGAACGCTCGAGGCGACGGACGAAGAAAAGCCAACAGAATCTAAAGAAGAAGCTGTTGTCGAATCGCCTGAAATTCAAGCGATCATTGAAGCGGGTAGAAACAACAGTCAAGTGCAGGATCACTTGGATGTGATTTGCAATCGCATCGGGCCTCGTCTTACCTCTTCAGAAGGTTTGACTGCCGGTTGTTTGTGGGCGAAAGAAAAATTTGAATCAATGGGGCTTAGCAATGTTCAAATGGAACAGTGGGGCGAGTTTCCTGTCGGGTTTGAACGGGGATTTTCAGCTGGTCAAATGACGGCACCGAAAGAAATGGACTTGAAGTTTGGGACCAATTCTTGGACCGCTGGAACTCAAGGCCGTTCTCGAGGGCCGGCTGTGATGGCTCCTAGTTCTTTGGAAGAATTGGATTCAATGAAGGACCAATTGGCCGGGGCGTGGGTGCTAAGTGGCCCCAGTCCTCGACGCCGAGGGATGACGGCGGAACAACGCCAAGAGCTGCTGGATCTTCGCAAGGGCATTTTGGATTGTAAGCCGCTTGGGTTGGTGCGATCCACTTCAGGTGAATTGATTTTGACTGGCGGTAATTATCAGATTACTTGGGAAGAATTGCCAACCGTTCCAGAAATCAATTTGGTGAAGTCGCAGTTCACAGAGATCGCCCAACTGATTGCCGATGGCCAGGAAGTGATGGTGATGTTTGACATTCGCAATTTCTTTCGCAAAGGGCCAATCGGTTTGTACAATGTGTACGCTGACATTCCTGGCACCGAATTCCCCGACGAATATGTGGTCGTGGGCGGGCATATTGATTCGTGGGACGGCGCAACCGGAGCCACCGATAATGCTGCGGGTTCGGCGACCACCATTGAAGCGGCTCGCATCTTGATGGCCGCTGGGATTAAGCCAAAACGCACGATTCGATTCATGTTATGGTCGGGTGAAGAGCAAGGTTTGCTGGGTTCACGAGCCTACGTGAAGGCACATCCTGAGGTCGTGGACAAGGTCTCTGCGGTGTTCGTTCACGACGGTGGAACCAACTACGTTGCGGGGATCGGTGTTCCCAACGATATGCGTGATGACATCGAACAAGTGTTTGCGCCGGCGGTTCGATTGGACGAACGGGCTCCCTTTGAAATTTCTGAAATCACAACGATATCTGCCGGTGGTGCCAGTGATCATTCGTCATTTATTTCTGGCGGGGCCCCAGGGTTCTTTTGGAAACAGCGAGGTCGTGCGGTCTATCGCGACACTCATCACACTCAGTACGATACCTTTGAAACGATTGTGCCTGAATATCAACAGCATTCAGCGATTGTGATTGCAATCGGAGCCTATGGGGTAGCGAACCTAGATCGTATGCTGCCACGCGAAAGTGTGAAGCCTCGACCAAGCTTTGGCCGTTAACCCGGTTTAACCCGGTAAGACGTTGCCGCCTGAGCAGTGCAGGCCGGTGGCGACTTCTGAGGGGGCGAACGGTTATCCAGTAAATTCCCGCCGGAGCGTTTAAGTTCCGAGCGGGATTTTTCATGAATGGCAAGCGGCTTTGGACGATGGCAAAGGTCCGGGGCTACGTACTGCGATGCCACAGACCTGCGGATGGATCGTTTATATTCACCCGTTGCGGACTTAGGGTGACAACGATTTGCCGCGTGTGATAGTCTCTTGTTTCGCCAATCGAGTCCTTTGCGTGCTAATGGCTTGCGGGTAGTATTGGCGATCGACAGAAGAAAATTTTCAAGGCTCAGAAAAGGAACCTAAGCGTGGAACTGCCCGATCGAAGTCGCCCGCCCGCGATCAATTATGGTGACTATTTGCGATTGGAAACGCTGCTGGATGCTCAGCATCTCGAAAGCAAAAAGTATGGCCCGCCTGCCCATGATGAAATGCTGTTTATTATCACGCATCAGGCATACGAACTGTGGTTCAAGCAAATTGTTTATGAGTTAGCCAGTGTGATCGAAGTCTTTCAATCGCCACCGGTCCAGGAATATCGGATGGGTCGAGTGATTCATCAATTGGAACGCATCAAGGTTATCCAGACGGTATTGCTGCAGCAGATTGACGTTATCGAGACGATGACTCCGCTGGATTTCTTGGAATTTCGTGATCTCTTGGTTCCTGCGTCTGGATTTCAAAGTATTCAGTTCAAGCAGATTGAAATCATGTTGGGTGTTAAACGAGCGCAGCGAATTCCAGCGGACCAGGACTTTTTCTTTTCTCGATTGAAAGAGGATCAACGGCAGTCGCTGGAGGCCTTGGAAGCGCTGCCAAGCTTGTTAGATCTGACCATCGCTTGGTTGTCGCGGATTCCGTTTTTGAAATTTGCAGGTTTCGATTTCTGGCAGGAATACGCGAACGCGACCCAAAAGATGCTACAGAGCGATCGTCAAATTATCCAAGGCAATCCTGACCTTTCTGCTTCGCAACGAAGCGTCCAGTTGGCTGCAAATCAATCAACCGAGCAACGGTTTGAGGCGATTCTTGATTTTGATCAGTACCAGGCGTTGCAAAAGCAGGGTGAGTTTCGTTTTTCTCACGACGCTTTCTTAGCGTCACTATTTATTCATTTGTATCGCGATCAACCGATGTTGCAGTTGCCGTTTCGATACTTGACCTTGCTGGTGGATATCGATGAAAATATGACGACTTGGCGAAGTCGTCATGCGTTAATGGTTCAACGTATGCTAGGCCGTCGAATTGGTACCGGCGGTTCCTCTGGGCATGACTATTTGAATCAGACGACTCAGAAGAATCGAGTCTTCTTAGATTTGTACGCTTTGTCTACGTTTCTACTTCCACGGTCGGCGTTGCCTGTTCTGCCCGAAAAATTGGTGTCAGCGTTAGGGTTTCATTTTTCGGGGGCCGGAAGGTCCGTCTAGATTTCGTTCGAATTTTTTGCAAAGGCCGTGACGAATAAGAGTAGTTTGGGCCTGTGGGGCCAAACTTGCCGTTGCCGTTGGCGAGATTTTGGCGTGAGATGGTGTCGCAGTCCAGTCTAGTTCTGGCCTAACCTGGCAGAATGTAGAGCGCCAAGACAATGATTCAGACTCTATACCGCAGAGACGTAAAGTGTTGCAAAGAAGTCTCACGTTGCCGACCCATTGGTGATTACATCGTGGATGCGGGAGAGTTATATGTCATCTGCAAATCAGGAACTTCTATCTTGAAGCTTTGCCCAGGCAGATCATAAACGGGGGCGTCGTCCACAATTGAAAACTGATTTTCTGCAGAGGCAACCGTCACACAGTCGCCGCCATTTCGCTTCGCCATTTGAAGGCCGCTGCGCAGAACTTCCAATTGCTGGGCACCATTGAGCGCTGGGTCATATTCGATCGCAGCGGCGCTAATACGAATTTGGAAACTGCGGTCCATGTATGCGAATTCCGCCTTGGTGAACATTTGGCGGATGCGTTCCAAGGCGAACCGCACGTTCGGTCCCATGGTGTGACCGTAGAACATGACAAATTGCTGTCCGCTAATGCGGATCAAACGATCGAAACCACGATTGTGTCGCATGGTACCAGAGATGCCTTGGCAACATTCGACTAATATTTGATCGCCTGCGGCCAAGCCGTAGTGTTGGTTCAAATTATTGAAGCCGTCGATGTCGATGATTCCAATACCGGCGACTTCTGGATCGTCTGGTGATTGGCACGCTTGCCAGGCTTCCAAGACCGAATTCAATCCGGGTAAACCTTCGAAGTAATTTTGTAGGTTTGGTCTCGCGTGTCCCAGACTGATTCCGATCGGCGACGCGGAGATCGCGAAATTCAAATTGTCACGAAGCGTATGGGACTGGCGACATGCTTGCAACATTCGGCCGCGAATCTTAGCGGCGGATGCTGAATTTAGGGGCTGATCTTGCGCAGTTGAGGACACCTGCGTGGTTAGCTGTTCCAGCTTATGGTTTGCCAAGGATTGGCAACTGGCGATTTCTTCCTTCAGGTCGTCCAGATCCCCCAGGATTTGTTCGCACAGCCCACGTTTGTCAGGAAGTTGTGCGACTCGTTCCATCAAACTGTGAGTGGATTGGTAGAATTCGGCCCAATAGTTGGTCGCATCTTGAATTTGTTTCAGCGATTCAATCAGAACGATATCGATTTCATCGTCGTCAGAATCGATCGCATGGATTAGCATCCCATCAATGCTGGTAACACGTTGCAGAAAGTCTCCCGATCCTTGTTCTTGAACGCTCGCTGATTTTGCGTGGGCCTGACCTTCAGTGAACTCAAGAGGATCTGCTTTTTGGTCTGTTGCTTCCGATTGAGACGAAACTTCATCTTCGTCATTTTGAAGATCGATCACTTCCATTGTCGATGAATCTTCAAAATCGTCCTCGCGCGAAACGTCTGGCGATTGATCGGAAACGGTCAATTTTTCGAGGCGGTGATTCGTCGGTTCCGTAGATTCGGTTTCGAAATCGCTTACTGTCCCAGTCAAATCTGTCGGCACTGCATGGGAATCTAGCGAATGAACGGCCCTGGATTCTGGAGCGTCAGAAGTCGCCGGTTCATCATGATGACCACGTGCCTGAGAGTTGCCCTTGAGTGCGGTAGCTTTTCCATGGGGTGCAACTTCCATGTTTGAAGACGCAATGGAAAGGCACAACCGCTTGGCATCGACGGGCTTGTGGTACAGGCGACGAATCGAAGGTGGAACTAATGATGGGAATGTGGTTTGAAAGTCATGCCCAACCTCAATCATTCTCAATACCCACATCGTTCGGCGTTGGATAATGACAGCAACGGTCATTCCGAAACCAAGGTTCGCGAGTCCAAAATAAATGATGAGCCACATTGATAATATTTTTTTGCTAAATTCTAGTAGGGAAATTAGGGCAAGCGATAGGTCGTCCTGCAAGTCAAGCGATTTGTTTGATTGAAGGACGCTGACCCTGGATCGAAACCCTGTGATTCGCCCCAGGTGAGTTTTGGGTAAGCGAAGTCGCAACGATTTAAGACTTCCAGGTATGCCAAGTAGTTTTGGTCAAAAATCAGAGCTTGAGGGCTTCGGAGCACAGCAATGGATGAAGGAGCCGCGATTTCCTGGGAGACCTTGCCGATTATTCCGATTTTGATGCCACATTTAGGGTTCACGGTACATTGGAGATTCATTTCCCAGCGCGGTCAGCATCGATTGTAGTCTCGCAAAAATGTCGTTCATTAGCGGATCTCCCTCTTCGCCACGGCGTTGTCGTTGCGAGTCCACGGCCACTGCTTCGCCAATTTCGATGATGCACTTTAGAGGGTGGTGCAGCGTTGCCTTGTCTGTCATGTCTTCTTCGAATCGTTCAACCGTCTCACGGATTCGATCAACGCTGGGGTATTCTTTGAGATAGTTTAGCGGGAAGCACGCCATCTGGTGAGCCACATAAGTATCGCGTAAATCGGCAAAGCGACGTTCTTTCTCTGCTGCATCAAACTTACCTTCGGTCAGTTCGGGGAAAATTTTGGTTCTTAGATTTTTTATCCTGCTGGACGAATTCCCGGTCTGAATGCCGCCCAACCATTTTTGCTCGAGTGGGGACAATAGTTGTTGGATCAACGCGTCTTGTCGTTCTTGCGGGCTTCCGGTTTGTTCGTGCCCAAAAATTTCAATTTCACGCATGGACAGTAAAGCCAGGCCAATCCTTTGCAACCGCGGAAGCATTTCTGGCACACGATTGGGCAGCCAATTCATGCGTTCTTCGATGTTTTTTAGAATCGGTTGAAGCGATCGATCGATGTCGCCCTGATACGAGTAACGGATGGCAACCGGATGAATCACCGTCTTACCGCCATCTACTTTTTCACGTTTTTTAGCAGTCGCGCGAGCGATAAAGCTAACGCCGTCCAAAAACGGCATCAGGCGATCATTGGTGCGACTGGTTGAACCTTCTGGAAAAATTACCAAAGGCCGTTGAGCCGAAGTTAACAACGAGATCGCCTTGTCGATGCTGGCCCGATCCATACCTTCTCGGTTTACACTGAACGCGCCGACGCAGCGGATAAACTGTTTCATGACCCAGCCTTGGTTAAACAAGTGCCAACTGGCCATGGCATACATGTCAACGCCCACGTCCTCGCAAATGAACCCCAGTGCAATCGGATCAGCGGTACGACTGTGATTGGGAGCCAGCAGAATGCTGTGGCCGGCGGACATTGATTCCTTTAAGTGATGTTGGCCACGCACTTCGTGACCACGAACGCCTTCCAATTTCCAAATGATCAAACGATGAAATCGAAGGAAGCGGTTGACTCGAGAAAAGAACTTGTTCTCAATGGCTGGAACAAATTTATAGGGATTTAGAGTGAAAATTTGTTGCATGAATCGTTTCGGAGGTTGAGGAAACCAAATGGCTATCGCGGTGGAGGCCTATTGTGGCTGAATCCAACCAATGACTCAACGGCATACCGGGGATTGGGCAATCTTGCGAAACTTTATGTTTGTTATCCCGCAAGGCCAAATGCTGGGGATTGCAGTAGAAGAGAAATTGAGTGTGCCAAAATCGTAGTTTTGGCCTAGAAATTGCTATTTTCCTCCAAGTTATAAACCTGATAATCGACAGCGCTTCTGAAAGTGCAAAGGCGGCACGGATTGAATGCCGATGCTTACGCCAAAGCGGATGTCTCTTTGGTACCGGGCGAACACTGACATTTTCGGTAATCCTTTGAAAGACGCATCCCCAACTTCGGCCCCAGGTTGGGTGTTGAGTCTTAGCATAACAGTGAGCTCAAGCTTGAGATTTGACTTCCTTTTTTCTTCTTGTGAATCGAACGCAGAAAGGGATGAAAAATGGCCAACCCGAAACCAGGTTCTTCTCCCAAGATGATCAAGGGAGGACGTAGTGGAAAACGAGTAGCGAAGGCCGAAGGGGTTGCAGCGCCCAAAGCAGTCCACAATGATCAAAAGTGGACGGATTCGTTTTTGGACTATTGCCGAAGCGAATGCCACTTAGCAGATAATACAGTGGCAGCTTATCGTCGCGATCTGAGTCGATTTGATAAGTGGATCGGAAATCGGCGTGTGGTTGATTTAAATGTAGCCGCGTTGTCCGACTTCATGGGATATTTGGCCGATCAGGGGTTGGCCCCTTCCAGTATTGCCCGCGCGATTGTCGCGATGCGAATGTACTTTAAGTACTTGCAGTTGGAAGGTGTCCTGAAAGAAAACCGGGCCGAATTGCTGGGCAGTCAAAAGTTGTGGGAGCGTATTCCCGAGGTGCTTTCGCCGGCATCGGTTGATCGCTTCCTTAAGTCACCGCGACGAAGCTACGTGCTGTATCTGCGAGACCGCGCTTTGCTGGAAACGCTTTACGCCAGTGGTTGTCGAGTTTCCGAGGTCGCCACCTTGAAGATGCCCGAGTTGAATCTAGAAGAAGGATACGCTAAGGTAAAAGGAAAGGGCAGTAAGCAACGCATGACACCTTTAGGGGAGCAAGCGATCGATGCGTTGAACGATTATCTTGCAAATCTTCGCCCTGCTTTGATGAAAGAGAAAGTTGATTTCGATCATTATGTGTTCGTTTCAAGGACAGGGAAACCGCTGCGGCGGGAAGCGATTTGGGAATTAGTTAAGAAGTACGCCAAAGTTGCGGGAGTACCAGCCAGCATTAGCCCTCACAGTATGCGGCATAGCTTTGCGACGCATATGTTGGCCGGCGGTGCAGATTTAAGGCAAGTTCAAGAGATGTTGGGACATGCTAGTATTGCAACGACTCAGATCTACACGCACGTGGATCAAACTCGATTAAAGCAAGTTCACAATAAGTTCCATCCACGAGCCTAAAGCTTCGTCCGATTCTCTGAATCGTTGTGTTCATTCCCTTTGTTGCGAGGGTGGGTTTGATGCCTATCGACGTTAACTGGCGCTGTCACTTACCTGTTTCGTATCTTGTGGCTGCGGTTTGGGCCAAGCAGTCGTTGCCATTGACACAGGCCGATAGTTTGACACAGGCCGATAGTTTGACACAGGCCGATAGTTTGACACAGGCCGATAGTTTGCCCGTTGGATCAGAAACCATTCAGTCGTGGCCGTCGGTTGAATCGTTGGCAATCAGCCGACAGTGGCCCACGGACATGCGGGAAGGGATTTCTAAACTGGCTCGGCATATGGTCAACACGGCATCGTCGTCGGTGGAAGATTCGATCGTCAGGTTGCTTGAAATGGACCGTCCAGGAACGTCCAACCCTAACAATCGTTGGGCCGAATTTGAGTGGGTGTCGGACTTGAGTTTGGCAGTGGGGTACGACCGGTTGAACGAACAGTTGCAAACCCGAGGGAAAATGTTCCAAGGGTTTGTAAGTGTTCGTTTGCCCGGTGCGTTGAAAATGCTTTTCGATCGCTTGCAGCTGGATCCGTCAGAAAACTACCGTGTTGATTTGCTGCTGATTTGGCCCGCGGCGGGAGGCCTGGCGTTCCCTGTGCCACCAATTTCTCATGCGGACGGGCGTTCGGATTGCATTGTTGTCTGCGAGTGTGTGCTGACAGACGTGGATCCGCTGGTTCCCGAAAGCGTTCGGTTGCTCTGGGCGATCGCCGCGTCCGTGAGAGAATCGATTTGCTGTCGCCGGCAAGGGGATGCCAATCAATCACCGATTGAATCTGACATTCGAAAAGATCTGTGGCAGTTGGCAATGGAAGATGCGTTGGTGATTGCAAGTGAATTAGATTTGATTGGCGGCTGGAATCCCGATCAAGAGGTTCGAGCGAAGGCAAGCCAGCTTTGGTTGGAACCGGTCCAAGTGTTGCTTGGGTGAACGCTGGGTCGAAAACGCCGCCTTGGCTTGCGGTTGGTCGCGCTGCTTAGGCGAATGAGGTCTGGTAACGGCGTCTGTCTGTTGGAACGTCCATCTTCAGCGATGATCATTTGGATTGTTTTACCAGCGACTTGTTGGATGCGTTCGGTTACGGCGATACGCTTCGCCCAGATCGTTTTGTTGTGTTGAAGATTGTCCAGCCGGTCTCAATCGACTGCTTGAGCACTCAAGTGAATATTGAAAGTGAGTATGTTTTGACGAAGTCAGACGCAGTGAATAAGAACAACCTAGAACCGAATAAATCGGCGCGGCGAAATCACGTTTACGCATCGACCGTCTATTATCCGACGTTGTGGTGGAACGTTTGGAATGGACGGATCTTACGTCGCTGGCAATGGTGGAACGAAATCAACGATGATCTGGTTTTGGGAGCGGTCCCGTTTCGCCGTGATGTAAGTCGCCTGTTAGACATCGGTGTACGCGCGGTCGTAAATACTTGCGAGGAATTTGCTGGGCATTCTCAGCTTTATCAGGAGTTTCAAATTACTCAACACCACATGCCCACCATAGATTTTACCCATCCGACGCTAGAATCCGTGGTTGGGGCAGTCAAGTTCATGCAGGAACAAGTTGGACAGGGTCGGCGAGTGTACGTCCATTGCAAAGCAGGTCGCGCCCGAAGCGCGACGGTGGTGATGTGTTACTTAATGGCGATCCATGGCGTATCGGCTGAGGAAGCCCAAGAACAAATATTGCAGTGCCGCAAACAAGTCTTACCTACGGTTTACCGTCGTCCTGTAATTCAGCAATTTGCCGAATATTGGGAACGAAATAGCAGGATTCAAGCCGCTGCCGGACCCTAATCGCTGGAGGGTGCCGCCATCGTTCTCTGCGGTGCCTGCTCGTCGTTGTGCCTGCTTGTCGTTGTGCCTACTTGTCGTTGTGCCGGATCCACGCGTGGCAGCCAGTCGCCTTGGTGCCCATTCGTCAGTCTGGTGTTGGCCTTAGGTCAGCGGCCGCTATGAAAATACCAGCACGCAGCGCAAGCAAGTGGATATTGCCTTCCTTCGCTTGAGCGGCGAGCTGGAATTAAGGTAAGTTCTCTTCTGCCGCTCGCCTTAGTAGCATCGCTTGTTTTTCAAAATTATTCTTTTTGATTACGATCGACGAGGTAAAGAACTGCCGCAGTGATAGGCGTATAGAGGCCTGGCCCGGTTTGAGGGGTGTTTGCTGCAGGTTGTGGATTTCCCTCTTTTTCGATGAGGGGTTCTTTCAGAGTCGGTTTGCCTTTTAGCCACCCTAGCGACGCCAGGAATTTGTCGGTTTGGATAAGAGTTTGTGTTCGATAGGGATCATTGTTAAAGAAACCGTGCCCGGCACCTTGGTAGACATGCGTTTGGCAGCGAACCTTGACGTTTGTCATCTCCGTTTTGAAACGATCAAGGACCTGAACGCCAATTAGCTTGTCTTTGCTTCCCAAGAAGGCAATTGTGGGTGGAGCATCGGCGGAAATGTTGTGGGCTGGAGAAAATTCTTTGTATCGATCGCCCAGTCGTTGATGGCCCCAGCCATCGTCGGGCCCATTATCGAAGACCGGGTTAAACAGCACCAAGGCATTCGCTGTGGGTGAGACACTCAGATCGTCCGCTGGATCGTCGATGCCGTCGACCATACTTGTGAAGGCCGCCAGATGTCCCCCTGCTGACCCGCCACTGGCAGCAATTCGACTGGGGTCAATTCCTAATTCGGTTGCCCGTGAGCGAACAAACCTGATCGCTGACTTTGCGTCATTGCAGCAGACGGTGGGTGGGCCCGTGTCACCTTTGGCAATCACTCGATATTCCACCCGGATACCCACCATGCCGCGCGAGGTCAAATACTGGCTTTGTTTTTCAAACTGCGCCGGATTTCCGCCTACCCAGCCTCCACCAAAAAAGAACACAATGGCTGGTCTTTGATCCGTTTTTTGCCAACCGGCGGGTTTTTCGATAAACAGCTTTAAGGAACGATTCCCCACTTGCTTGTAGATCATCACTTCATTGGCGGAAGCAGGACTTGTGCAATAAATCATCAAGCAAATAGCAATAACAAGCGGTCTCATTTTCTACTTTCTAAGAACGTGTTTGGCACACGGGCATTTCATCGGCTAGTTCAGTAAAATTGCCCAGTTGATCGAGTTGTCCTATCGCTGATCAGGACTACGTCGCATTGTAAACCACGCTCTCCGCCGGTGTGCTTAGAAATGTGCCAGCTGTCGACAAAGATTCGTAGCAAGCTGCACGATGCTGTGGCTGGTTGTAAGATGTAACTTAATGGCAGCTACTGCAATCACAATGCTGCCTTGGTTTGACAGGTTCTTTAGGCTTTTTAACGTTGGCGATGATATGAACTTATTCCCATCTCTTTTAAAAACGATTTTGATTCTTGCCACGACGATGATTTGTTCGGAATCTATGGCAAGATCTTCGGGAGATTCAGATCCAATCACCAATGTAATTATTGTGATGGCCGATGATATGGGAATTGGCGACGTGTCAGCGACCAACCCAATGTGCAAGATCAAGACGCCGAACTTGCAAGTGTTAGCTGGACAGGGAATCACTTTTTTGGATGCGCACACGCCCAGTTCGGTTTGCACGCCGACCCGTTATGGTTTGTTGACTGGCAGATACAATTGGCGTTCCCGTTTAGAGCGTGGTGTACTCAGTGGAACCAGCAAGCATCTGATTCCGGCGGACCGCCCAACGCTTGGGCACTTGATGCGCTCGGCAGGTTATCACACGGCGATGATTGGGAAGTGGCATCTTGGTTGGGATTGGCCGAAAGTTGACCAGCAAATCGATTTTACTCAACCGGTAATAAACGGTCCCGACATCAACGGATTTGATCAGTACTATGCTCACTGCGGTTCATTGGATATGCCGCCGTATGTTTGGGTTGACAGTGGGCAAGTCACTGCGGTTCCCGACCGGATCGAAGGTGTGACCAAGCAGCAAGATCCCTATGGTTGGTATCGCAAGGGTCCGATCGGTGCGGACTTTCAAATCGATCAGGTGTTGCCGCATTTGTTTGATAAATCGCTGGCGCACATTCGTCAGCGATCCAAGTCGGATCAGCCTTTCTTTTTGTACTTGGCGTTGCCTGCCCCTCACACTCCGATCGTACCAGTACCCCCGTTTGCAGGCGCCAGCGGCATGAATCCTTATGCCGACTTTGTCATGCAAATTGACCATCACATGGGCCAGTTGATGCAAACGTTGAAAGAAACGGGGTTAGAGGAGAACACCTTGGTGATCTTCACAAGTGATAACGGTTGCTCGCCGGAAGCCAACTTTCAGGAACTCAGCAAGTTTGATCACGACCCCAGTGCTGGGTATCGCGGATATAAGGCTGACATTTACGAAGGGGGCCACCGAGTGCCATTGATTGCTCGTTGGCCAAAACGCATCGCCGCAGGCCGAACCACTAAGACTCTGACTTGTTTGACAGATATTTATGCGACGTTGCGTGAGATTACCAAACAGCCGCAACAGCCACTTGGTGGCGAAGATAGTTTCAGCCTTCTGCCCGTTTTTGACGGAGCTGACACGTCCCAGCGAGGCACCCTAGTTAGCCACTCGATTGATGGTTCATTTGCGATTCGCCAAGGTGCTTGGAAATTATGTTTGTCCGCCGGTAGCGGTGGTTGGAGTAAACCGAACGAGGCCCAGGCGAAAAAGAGCGGCTTGCCGGCTGTGCAATTGTTTCACCTTGAGAACGACCCCGCAGAGTCGATCAGCGTGTTGTCGGGGCATCCGGGCGAAGTCGATTCGCTGCTTAGACTCTTAGCAGACCAAGTGGATAAGGGGCGGTGCACCCCAGGAATCGCGGTTAGCAATGATCGGCAAGTTAAGTACTTACCTGAGGGTGTCCAGTTGCCGCGGGTTCCCCAAGAGTAATTTTTTGAGTGGCAGGCAGGGGCTGGAATGTTGTGTTTGGAAGGGTGCGGAACTTCTCTCTGGCTTTTGACTGGACTTTGATGGTGATTTTTTAGACTTTTTGACGCAGCGTCTGTTGCCCGGCGTCGCGGTCAAGGATGTGCGGGGGATTGGCGAGTATTTGTCCGGTGCCAGCCGTTAAGGGGTCGTCATTTTCATTACAGCGAAGATGTTGTACCAACTGTAGCCGGTTAGGGACTTGCAGTTGGGCGGCTAATCGCAGCAGCCCAGCCCAAGAGCGGGGACTGCTGGATCAGGCTTCTGGGGCCGGTGCGGGCTTGTGGGAGTTCAATTGCGATTTGAATCGTGTGGGTTTTGCCATGATGTCGATTTGTTGACCAGTAGGCGTTCTTTCAAACGGCAGTCTCGGCCAGGTAAAATGGTTGGCTGGGATGCTGGTAGTTTGAGGAAAAATGCACTATTTATTTGATTGATTTCGGGTATTATTTAGTCCCAGGCAAAGACGGAAAAAATCTGCGTAAAAATAGGTTTTGCAACGGTGTCTTTTGCGGAGTAAAGTGTTTGCCGATTGTCAATTTTCGGTATGCATGTGAAGTGCAGCCACTGGTTGCCAATCTGCTGCCACTGGTTGCCGATCTGCTGCCACTTGTTGCCGATCTGCGGTGATTCAGAAATTCAAAAGCTCAACAACCTTAGAACCCAAGGCATAATTGAATGCGAGAAACCCACGTCGAAAATTGGTCCATCGATCAAGCGGTTGACACCTACCAAATTGATCGATGGGGCGATAGTTTCTTTTCTATCGGCGAAAACGGACACATTAAAGTGCATCCCGATCCTAGTAAAGACGTGGCATGGGACCTGGTTGAGATCGTCAATCAGGGGTTGGCTCAAGATTTGACGCCACCGGTTTTGATTCGCTTGCCGGGCATTATACGGGCTCGGGTTCGGCAGTTGTATGCTGCCTTTGAAGCTGGGCGGCAGAAATACGGCTACAAAGGTAAGTACACGTTGGTGTTCCCGATTAAGGTCAATCAGCACCAAGAGGTGTTGGATGCGGTGTTCGCTAGTGGCGCCGAAGTGGACTCGGCCGTTGGAATGGAAGCCGGTAGCAAGGCTGAAATGATGGCGTCTATCTGCAAGGCGGACAATTCAACACCCGTCTTCTGCAATGGCTTCAAGGACGATACCTACATTGAGTTGGCGATCCGCGCTTTCCAGTTGGGGCGGAATGTCACGATCATTATCGAAAAGCCACATGAAATCCAAATGGTGGCCAACTGTGTCAAGCGTTTGGGCGTGTGTCCTCGTTTGGGCGTACGCGTCAAATTGGCTGCGCGGGTCAGTGGTCACTGGCAAAGTTCCGCAGGAACCAGTTCAAAGTTTGGATTGTCGACCAGTCAATTGCTCGACGGGATCGAACATCTGCGGGAACTTGGATTGTTTCATCGTCTGGAGCTGATGCATTTCCATCCTGGAAGCCAGATCAATAACGTGCGGCACATTAAGGCTTCGATCATCGAAGCGACGCGGATCTATGGTGATCTTTACAAGCAAGGTGTTCCGCTGAACACGATCGACGTGGGTGGCGGATTGGCTGTGGATTACACGGGTAACCGCAATACTGAACCGTCCAGTATGAATTACACGCTGCAAGAGTACGCGAATGATGTGGTGTATTACATGCGTCAAGTATGCGACCAAATGGGCGTACCACACCCCGACATTGTTTCAGAAAGTGGACGTGCAGTGGCGGCGCATCACGGCGTATTGGTGGTTCCTGTGCTTGGGGCAGGCCAGCCTGCGCGGCATGATGCGTTGGAACTTGCGGCCGGTGAAGAAAAGATTCCGCCGTTATTTGAATTGCAAGGCAACCTGTCTGAATTGAACCAAGAGAACGTTTTGGAAGTTTACCACGACGGTCAGCAGGCGGTTGAAATGGCACTTCAGTTGTTCGCTAACGGGCACATGACCTTGGACCAGCGAGTCAAGGCCGAGCGAATGTTCTATGCCCTCTGCCAAAGGGTGCGTGGTTTATTGGAGGAACTAGAATTTGTCCCAAAAGAACTGCAGGAATTGGGTCAAATGTTGGCTGACACCTACTACGCTAACTTTTCGCTGTTTCAGTCGCTGCCAGATAATTGGGCAATTGATCAACTTTTCCCTTTGATGCCGATACACCGTTTGGATGAAAAACCTACGGCTCAGGGCACCATTGGAGACATCACCTGCGATTCGGATGGTTGCATAGTGAATTTCGTTGGCCCTAACGGGAAGCGTAAGACTTTGCCATTGCATCCGCTGCAAGAGAATGAACCTTACTGGTTGGGTATTTTCCTAGTAGGTGCCTATCAGGAGGTGCTGGGAGACTATCACAACCTGTTGGGGCGATTGCATGTGTTGACGGTGGATACGGACGCTGAGGGGCGTTTGATGGTGTTTACGCGTCGCGGCACGGTAGTGTCCGAGGCTTTGGAATTGGTCAACCATACGCCCGAAGACGTGATGCGAGGTGTGCGTTCGATCATTCATTCGGCAGTCAGTGAAAAGCGTGTCACCACGGTCGAGGCCCAGTCGTCGTCACGTTTCTTCCAACGCATGGCAACCGAATACACCTATTTGACTGAAGACGTGGATGCTGTCAGCGATTCTGAAGTGGTTCGATCGTTCCGAGTTAGTTCGGTGGATCGAGCGACCGTCGAGTCCGAAGAAAAGGCCTTTTTGGACCAAGTCGGCGGAAGCGAAGATATCGATGATCTGCTGGACCCTCCGACAGGGGACGCGTTTGAAGCCATCCTGCGTGGGGAACAATCGTAGGGTCGTGGCACGGTTTTAGTGGCATTACTTGCCGCGGTGAATCGCCAATTTGAAAAGCTGCATAAGCTCGGTTGAATCCTCAACCGAGTTTTTTTGGGTTCGGGCTCTTGAAAATGACGTTCGTGTCGGTCCTTTTCGATTTTCAGAGGAAGTCCGGGCAATTGTAAATTGCTGTTCACGGGAACTTGAATTTCGTTACCATGAAGCAAGTTAAACCGTTTGTTTCGGAACGCACTGGCTGGGATTTTTGTACGAAGGAAGTAGACATGAGTCAATCGATTAAGTCGTTGTTGGATTCGGGCACTCAGTTGTGGTTGGATTCCATTGATCCTGAACTCGTCATTTCAAATAAGGCGATGGGGGCAACTGGCGCGACCAGCAATCCAATTATTGTGGCAGATTTGATCAAGACGGGAAGGTTTGATGAGAAGTTGGCATCGTGGAGCGCTGAAGACGATTCCGACGAATCGATCGCTTGGAAAATGACCGACTGGTTGGTCAGCCAAGCACAACAGCAGTTTCTAGACGTCTTCGAACACACTAAGGGGAACGACGGTTACGTTAGTTTTGAAGTGGATCCATTGATCGAAGATCCCCAACTGAATATGCCTCATGCCGACCGAGTGTCGCGGTATATCGAACTGGGAAGCCATTGGCATGCCGGGCATACTAACCGAATGATTAAAGTGCCGGCAACTCCTGCGGGAATTGAAGCGGTCGAGGAATTGGCCGCGTTGGGGATCCCTTTGAATGTGACTCTTGTGTTTTCCTCGCGACAATACCAAGCTGCCAAGGATGCGGTTTGGAGAGGTGCGCAGCGTCGCGTCGACTTGGACAACTTCAAGAGTGTTTATAGTATTTTTGTTTCGCGAATTGATGTTTACACCGAAAATTCGGTTCCAGAATTAAGTTCGTCCGCTCAAGGACTGGTTGGGATTGTCAATGCGAAGAGGATTTGGCAAGAGAATCAAGATTTTTGGAAAACCAATCCGACTCGTTTGCAGCAGCAGATCGTTTTTGCCAGTACAGGTACTAAGAAACCTGAAGATTCACCTTGGAAGTACGTTGAACAATTGTGCGGCAGTGGCATTCAAACAAACCCGCCAGCGACAAACGTAAAGGCCTCGCAAAGCGGAATGCTGTTCACAAAACAGATCGATCGTCTGCCAGCGCCCGAGGTGTTGGCTGACATCGATAAGTATGTGGACTTTACGAAAATGGAAGAGACGCTGATGAGTGAAGGCATTCAAAAGTTTGCCGACCCGCACAAGGCCCTAATGAAGTTGATTGCCGACCGCAGGTCGCAGGTTGTGGCTTAGTGAACGGTACAAAAGTTCAAGCACTAACGACAGAGTGAGTGATTTTTCGAGTTTCAAATGTTGAGGTTCAATAAAAAAACCCGGCCAAAATTGGACGGGTTTTTTTGGTTCTTATTTGAAAGATGGACATCGCATTTTCAAAAGCCCAAGGCCGGATCCGCAACGGTTCCAACCGAGGGTCAAATTCGGGACGCCCATCTTACAAGGCCATAGTTTACATGGCCATATCTTTTAGGGCCTTCAACGGACGAACCTTGACGATTCGCTTGGCTGGTTTGGCTGGAACATCCATCAATTCGCCGGGCTTGAAAGGATTAGGAACGCCTTTCCTTGCGGGGGTTGCTGGTTTATCCACGATCTGGATCTTACATAGACCAGGAATTGCAAAAACGCCTGGGCCTTTTTTGGAAACTGCTTTCGCGATTTCTTCCGACAGACCGTCCAAAACCAGTCCAACGTCTTTCTTCGACAAATCAGTTGCCTCGGAAATGCTGGTCAAAATTTCAGTTTTAGTCGGTGCCTTTGGCGCTGGAGCCTTTTTCTTTGCCATAGGGTAGAACCCTCCCTGAGCTGACGCATGTGATTAAAATTCGGTGTATTACGCTAACCGCATAAAAAGCGGATTGCGTCGAATTAGATCGATTAGGTAAGAAAATGCAAGCGTGATGGCGGTCAAAACGGCCAGTAAATAGCCATTTTCCACTAAAAACAGCCATTTTCTGCTACAAAAACGGCTCTGATTAACCAAAACGTCTGTTTTTCAAGGTTTTGGACGTCTCGCGTTGCCCACCAATTATCGGCCTCAAAGTGGGCGGAAATTGAAGCTGAATCTTGAATATGCCGCGATTTTCAGCGGTGATTTTCGAACCGCTTCGTGATGGCGAACCCTCTGGAAATGTGGGGCGGCAGGCGTCGTTGCTGCCCAGTTGCTGCCAGCTGTTTACTGAATTCCGGCGGACCGGGCGTAGCCGGTCTAGGGTTGGCTGGGGCTTCTAAATCGCCCAGTGTGTTGTCTTGTTGGGCAGGCCATGTGCGGCAAGTTAGCAACAGGCCGTAGCGTAGTTGATTGGGGCGTAGTTGATCTTGGCGGTTGGGGTGATAGCCAGTTTAGGCACATGAGAAGATAGCTCAAACCCAAGGCACCCAACGCCTAACAATCCAGCAGTCCGCTCATGCGAGGTCGTTTGGCACAGATTATCTGCCAATGATGGCGACCTGATCGCGGAAATCTACTACTATGAACGGTTCGGAATCTACGTTTTTCGAAAACGCCGGCCCTCCATTTCGTTTGAAAGAAGCCCGTCATGAATCGCTATCTGTTCCTTTGTTTGTGTTTGGCGGTCTTGATTTCACCGTCGGAAATTTTTGCGCAGCATCGGCTGGTGACCAACGGTAATGGGAAACTGGCCATCGTGGATGCCAGGGGAGCGGTAGAGTGGGAGATGCCTTGGGGGGGCATTCATGACATTCATGTGCTACCCAATGGCAACATTATGGTGCAGCAGGACTTTCGAAGTGTTGTTGAGATTGACCCCAAGACGAAAGAAATCGTTTGGAGTTACAACAGCGCAAAGTCTAACGGAAACGCAGGAAAGCCGCTCGAGATCCACGCATTCCAACCACTCGCCAACGGCGTGGTCATGATTGCCGAATCGGGGCCGGCTAGGATTATTGAAGTGGATCGCGAAGGGAAGATACTGAAGGAAGTCAAGTTAAAGGTCGAAAATCCGCACCCACACACGGACACTAGGCTGGCAAGAAAAATCGACAACGGAAACTATTTGGTGTGTCATGAAGGCGATGGAAAAGTTCGCGAATACGATAGCAGCGGCCAAGTGGTTTGGGAATTCGAAGTTCCCATGTTTGATCAACCAGCCAAACCGGGCCACGGTCCTGAAGCCTTTGGCAATAAAGCATTCGCCGCAGTACGCTTACCAAACGGGAACACACTGATTGCGACAGGCAATGGGCACAGTGTCATTGAAGTCACACCTAGCCAAGAGGTCGTTTGGAAGGTTCAGCAAAATGACTTGCCAGGAATCACTTTGGCATGGGTCACGACCTTGGAAGTACTACCCAATGGGAATTACGTGATTGGGAATTGTCACGCAGGGCCAGGAAATCCTTTGTTGGTGGAGATTGAACCCAATTCGAAGAAAGTAGTTTGGACTTTCGATCAATACGAACGATTTGGAAACTCGGTACCCAATTCTCAACTGATGGATATCCAGGGCAAGGTCCTTCGCTAGGAAGTGATCAAGTAAAAATAGTTCGCATTGGGCGGCGTCACGATGGATCGGAATGGAGTTGATAGCATGGCGGAAGACAAGGGAGTTCAGATGCCTGATTTCTTGGCAAGCCTGTGGTTGTGTCAGCAAACCCTGGCCGGTGCTTGCCTGTATTGGGCAAGAGTGGCGTTTGGTTTTGGACGGATGGTCGTGCCTGTGTGCCTGTTGCTGATAACGGCGAAGTTTGCGGTTGCCAGAGCCGAGTATCCGAAGGTGTTGTCCTGGGAACCCGTGGTTCGAGCAGCGGGCCTGCCTGCTTCAAAACGTTCTGAATCTTTGGGCAGCGTGCAGCAAGGTCGCTCGGGAACCCAAGAACTCTCGGTCGCCGCACCGGGCCAGCCAGGAGACTATTTTCCGATTCCAGTGGTCGGCAGTAACGCGACCTGGGAGGTAACCTTTCGACCGGAAGATCGTTTTACGCCACCGCCAAGAGAGCTATCGCGGGCATTGGTTCGAGGGTACGAAGCGTATGCCGCCGGGAATTTTGACGAGGCCGTTGATTGGTTGGGGGCGGTCATTTCGCGTGAGAGTCCAGAAGATTACCTAGTCAAAGTGCCAGGCGATATAGATGGGAATGTTAGTCTGACTTGGGCAGCGCATGCGTTGATGAGTGCGATTGCTCCCAAGCAGAGGCAGCTGTTTCAGTTAAAACATGCTGCTGTGGCTCAGCGACTGTTAGAGCAATCGCTTGTCGATCACGACGCTGCTGGATTGACGGAGGTTTCTCGGCGATTTCTCTACACTGATGCTGGAATCGAAGCCACGTTATTGTTGGGCTACGATCATTTTAATAAGGGTCGACCAGGTTTTGCCGCCAGTGTCTTTCGCCGGTTGTTGACGCTTCGGGAAGCCAAGCAAAAGCATGATCCAGAATTAAGTTTGTTGTTGGCCGTGTGTGATTTATTGGGGGATCAGCCGCAACAAGCTAGGCAAACGCTTCAGGGAATTCGCAACCAAGCGGCAGCGACTGAATTGTTGACTTTTGGCGGACGGCAGGTGCCTTGGTTTGATTCTCAAGAAGATCCGCTCAATTGGTTGGCTCGTTTAATTGGCGAGAGTGGGTACGCCAATAGTAAGTCGGTGCAAGAGTGGTTGGTCAGCGGTGGCAACAGTCGGCGGAATCTTGCCAGTGGAACGGGGTTTCCGTTGCAATCGTGCCGTTGGGAACTGCCTCGTATCAATGATGTTTTGGTAGAAGAGGCTGTCCTGCAAGCGTACAAGCAGCGGCAAGAGCGACAAGTTCAAGTGATATTGGCATCGCCACCGGTCGTCACAGGTTCGACGGTCGTGTACCGTTCGTTTGCCAAGACGATTGGCATTGATTTGCGAACGGGGCGTCGTAGTTGGTTTTATCCGGCGGTGGATGATTTGTCGGCAGATCAAGCAGCGCTGGGTTCCATGGTCTTGGGTGAAGATCGGCCTGAATCGCCAAGCTTGGATTCCTGGTTAAGTCGACAGGGTGGTGCGGACGATTTATCCAGCGACGGGAAGCGGGTCTTCTTTGTCGAGCAGACCAATGTGTCGGATTCGCTGGAATCTGGCGTGTGGATTAACAGTCGTCGTTCCGATTTGGCGAACAGCAATCGATTAGTCGCGTTGGATGTTGAAAAACAGGGTGCCATGCACTGGGTTGTAGGTGGTGACTCTGGATTTGCTGAACCGAAACTGGCTGGAGCCTATTTCTTGGGTCCACCTTTGCCGATCGAGGGGAACTTGTATTCCATTGCCTGGTTGGATGGGATCGTTCAACTGTTAGAAATCGATACAGCGACTGGGGCTTTGGTTTGGCAGCAATCGTTGGCAACCGTAGAATCGTCGCTTCGACTTGATGATGGAAGTCAGCAGTCGATTTCCCCGACTTTCGCCAGTGGTGTTCTGGTTTGTCCGACGGGCCTGGGTGTGGTGGTTGCGGTTGATTTGTCTGCCAAGAATTTACTTTGGGGTTTGCGTTATGCATCGACCATGGACTTGTCTGGGACTGCAACGTTTCGGCGCAGTGCAACCAATGGCGGCTCGGTACGTTGGTTAGGCCCAGCGATTCAGGTGATTGGCAACCGTGTTTTGCTAACGCCCCAAGAGTCCGACTTTCTTTACTGCGTTGATCTAATGACAGGGAAGACGGAATGGGAGTCGCCGGATATTTCTCTTCCCAGTAGTGGAAACAAAACGGTGCGTCGCCCTCGCGTGCCGGATCGAGTCGGTGAAGTCGAAGTTCCTAAACTGGAAGGGCTTCCCAAGGATAGTTGCCAATTTGTGGTTGGGGGTGTGGACGATACGATTTTGATGGTGGGGGCCGATCGAATTCGAGGAGTGTCGCTGGGTGGAGGGAAATTCCTTTGGGAAACCCTCTTGCCATCGGACCTCCGTATCTCTGGCTTAGGGTTTTTCAACCAAAATTCTGCCTTCTTGCCGACCACCCGAGGGACGGTTGTGCAGGTTGCGTGTGACGAAGGCGCGATCAGCTTAGAAGTCAATATGTCGACTCAGATCAACACAATGGTGTGCAATGATCGTGATGTCGTGACGCTGGGGATTGATCGAGTGGCAGCGTTTTTTCAAGGTGATGCCGCGGAGAAATTAGTCAATGCGGTGGAGGCGAAGGTGGGCAATGACGCCGCAGTATTGGCGGCGTTGCCGGTGGAACTGCTGGTCTTGAAGGGGCAACTTTTGGTCTCGCAGAAGCGTTGGGAGGAGGCGATTGAGTTACTTGAAATCACGTATCAACGACAATCCACCGACTACCACGGACAACTATTAGCAAACGCTATTTTGGACCTGCTGCGAAACGATGGCCAGCGAGCTTCGAATTGGGTGCAGAAGCATTGGTCTTTATTGGCTGAACGAGATTTGGTGGTTTTGTTACGTTTTCAAGTGGAAGGCGCAATATCAAATCGCGACTGGCTGAGAGCAACCAATTATCTGGCGGAATTATCAATACTGGATCCTGCCCAGCAAACGGATCAGGAATTTGTTTCCGATTTGAATTCAAGAGTTCGAATGTCATGGCCCCAGTGGATTCACGTTCAGTGGAATCAAATCACCGCTGAACTGAGCTTGCCTGGTCAGCGTGAAGGGTTGCTTGCCTGTCAGAGCGTGCTTGATCAACAATCCCAATTGCTTCTAAGTCGCGGCGACGTTGACGCCCTGTCTAGATTTTGTATCAACTTGGGGCCAGACACTTTGCCTTTGCAACAGCAGTGGCAGTTGGCTGAATTGTTTTTTGAACGGCGTGAATGGTTGAAATGCCAATCGATATTGTTGCCGTATCTGCAGGTTCCATCGAAATTGAGCGGTGATTGGAATGTTGAATCGACTGACTTGCGACAGCCGGTGGATCAACCGGTTGGTGATCGATGGATTGTCTGGGAAGCCGAATGCTTGATGGCTCAAGTGTTGTGGCGAACGGGGTTCGGTTGGCAAGCTTTTGCTCGGTTAGAAGAACTACGTGATTGGTCAAGATTCGGAAATGCAGGTCAAACTGCTTGGCAATCAGCAGTGTCCTTGGAAGTTGCGTTGGGAAGGTTGGATAAGCTTCAAGAGCAATGGGAGCTTGAAGCTTCCACGCATTCGTCGACCCAGCCCAGTGGTCCATGGGGTGGCGTTAAGGATGTGTCGCATGAGAAACAGATTGCCGGCTACGCGTGTCAAGTGATTGGGATAGGCGAAGGACGGGAACAAATTTCGTTAACCGTTGCCGGGCAGGGTAAGTTGTTGGGGAAACAGGCCGGGTTCGGCAGAGGGTTCTGGTTTGATTCTGTTTCTCAGACTCAAAAGGTTTACAGCTCTGGATTTGATCTTTCCAGCAGCGGCTGGATTGCCGTTGAATGCCAGCAAACGCTGTCCAATTTTCCATTAAAAGTCAGTTGCCGTTATCAGCCTAATATGAATTTGTTGGAATTGTGTGACGGTTGGGGGCAACGGCTTGGGACGGTTTTCTTGGGTGAGTTAGCGAGTCGGGGATTTGACCCAAAGTTGGTACCGCACAGCCGAATGGTGGGCGGGATGTGGATTGGCCAATTTGGCGGCGAGGTGGTATGTGTCGATTTATTTCGGATGCGTCGAGGTGTTGCCGATCCAAAAATATGGATTCGTGATATTCGCACACCGCCGGTAGATCTTCTTCCGCCCGATAGTTTGAATCCACTCAATAGTGGCTACAGAACGGTACAGCTGAATGACCGTTGGGGTGTTTCTAGGAATCGCTACTCGGACACGCGGTCGTCTCGTTCGCTGGGTAGTGTTTCAAATGTGCTAAGAGATAGTTTTGCTTTCGAATCGGACGGTCAGATTGTTTGCGTGGATTCGATAGCGGGACAGGTTCGTTGGATCCGTAGCGAGGCGGTGGAAATAACAAATGTCATTCAATCGGATGCGCATTACTTCGCGATTTACCAAACGGGGATTGTGGGAAAGTTTGATCGACAAAGTGGTGAACTGTTGGAAGAATTTCCGTTTCCAGGGACGTACGACAGTGTCTGGGATGTTTTTGGCCAGTTTGCTCTGATGGATCAAGAGGATGATCAGACCAAGGAGAAAAAGTTAGCCGTCTGGGATTTGGAACGCAACCACCTGGTCTGGGAGGCCGCTTTTGATCGGAGAGCATTAGCGACATTGGATCCCATCAACCAGACGATAAGCACGTTAGACGAAGCGGGCCATTTTGTCGTCCGTGATCTTGCAACGGGGACGATTGAGTGTGAATCTGAGGTGGAGATGTTTAAGGGAAGCGAAAGTTTGAACGTCGTTGAGCGGCCCGATAGTTGGTTAGTCTTCTTAAGCGGACCGGAATCTAGGAATCAAAGAATTGCGTCGTTGGACGTCCAGTTTTCGCCGATTCCAAGCTGGGAAAGTCTTAGCATGATTCACTTGCAGAAAATTGACAAAAAAGATTTTAAGCCGGCCTGGAAAGAGTCTTTGGCAATAGAATACTTTTCGATTTGGGCGGATCAACCGGATTTTCTACCTTTCCTGACGATGGGTCGCATGGCCGTACCTGGACGGCGAATGTCTGGTCAAGGTGTTTTGACTCAAGTGGTTGGTGTCGACTTGCGCGATGGATCGTTATTGTTTGACCAACGGGTTCAGACCAGTGTCCAAATGGTTAAGATGTCGGCCGATCCAGCGTCGAAACAAATTCGGATTGATGCCGGGCCGTTGAATTTTGTGATGACTTGGACGGACAAAAAAGATGCGCCTCCCAGACCGATGGTGCAGCTACGCGTATCCGAACCGTCGGCACGGATGTATAACTCAAAATAGAGACCAACGCCGCGTGGCGAATGTGAGACGGTATGGGGTCGCTTTTTGGAACTTTCAAATCGTGGTGCCGGTGGCAACGCTGCCTCTGAAACTAGCGATCGAAAACGGAGAAATTCTAAAGTGAATGATAGTGACGCAAACGCTTTGGATCAGGCGTCGGTCGATCGTCTGGCGACGGTCTATTCGCGGGTTAAGGCCGAAATATCGAAGGCGATAGTTGGCCAGCAAGAGGTGATCGAACAATTGTTGATCGCGATTTTTAGCCAGGGGCATTGTTTGTTGGAAGGCGTTCCTGGTCTGGCAAAGACCTTAATGGTCAGCACCTTGGCCAAGACGTTGGATCTTAATTTTAGTCGAGTCCAATTTACGCCAGACCTGATGCCTGCCGACATCACCGGTACGGAAATTATTGAGGAGAATCGATCGACGGGGCAACGCGAGTATCGCTTTTTGAACGGTCCTATTTTTGCGAACGTGGTCTTGGCCGATGAAATCAATCGGACACCGCCTAAGACGCAGGCTTCATTGTTAGAAGCAATGCAAGAACGGCAAGTGACCGTTGGCAGGAAGCGACATCTTTTGCCAAGTCCGTTTTTTGTGCTGGCGACTCAGAATCCGATCGAACAAGAGGGGACTTATCCACTGCCCGAGGCCCAGCAAGACCGTTTCATGTTCAAGGTTTTCGTTAACTATCCGACGTTTGATGATGAACTGGAAGTTGCACGGCGGACGACGGGTCGCATTCAGGCAGATATTCAAAAGGTGATTTCTGAATCAGAAATATTATCGCTACAGGCGATGGTGCGGGACGTATTGGTTTCCGACCATGTGATTCGTTACGCATTGACATTGGTGCGACAAACACGGATCCGGCAACCGGGTGCCACTGATTCGATTAAACAGAAAGTTAGTTGGGGTGCTGGGCCTCGAGCGGTTCAATTTTTGGTTCTTGGTGGAAAGACTCGGGCGTTGCTGCATGGCCGGACCCATGTGACCACTGAAGACATTAAGGCGTTGGCGGTTCCGGTTCTTAGGCACCGAGTGGTCGTCAGTTTTGGGGCTGCCGCGGACGGAGTGACGTCAGATGATGTGATCCGTGAAATCGTCGAAGTGACTCCTGAAAAAGAAAGTGAACTAAGTTCCGATGAACGACTCCAAGGGATTTTTGCATCCTGAGACGCTGGCTAAGATTCAGCGACTGGAAATGCGAGCCCGGAAAGTAGTCGAAGGATTTCTAAACGGTACGCATCGCAGTCCCTATTTTGGGCAGTCCGTAGAATTTGCGCAGCACCGACCTTATGTCTCGGGTGATGATCTCAGGCACGTCGATTGGAAGGTATGGGCCAGGCAAGATCGTCTGTATGTCAAGCAATTTGAGGAAGAGACCGACCTGCGCTGTACTGTTGCGTTAGATATTTCGCCCAGCATGGCTTACGGTCGTGGTGCATTGACGAAACTGCAGTACGCCGCGACCGTGGCCGCCAGTTTGTCGTGGTTGATTTTGAAGCAACAGGATGCCGTTGGATTGGTGACGTTCGAGCAACGATTTTCGCAGCATCTTCCGCAGCGAAGTTCTCAAATTCACCTTGCCGAATTGTTGGAGGTTTTGCAATCCGAAGTGGATCGAATTGAAAACGCCCCCGCGCTGGATGCGGCGTCACAGGGCGGGAGTGTTCCTGAAACGATGGCGGTTGAGCAAGCGGACATCGAGCCCATCTTCTTGAAGCTGGCCGGTGCGTTTCCCAGGCGTGGTTTGTTTGTGATTATTTCCGATCTGCTGGTTGACTTGGACAGCTTTGGGCGAGGAATCCGTGGACTTGCGGCCGCTGGGCACGAGATTTTGCTGCTTCACGTGATGGACGACGATGAACTGGATTTTCCATTTGAGGGTCCCAGTCGATTCGAAGCCTTCGAAAGTAATTTTTGGATGAAGTGCAATCCTAAGGATTTGCGAGATGGTTATTTGGCTGCGGTTGAAGAACACTTGGACCAAATCCGGACAATCACTTCCAGGTATGCGGTGGATTACCGGTTGGTCCGAACCAGTGAATCGCTGGCGGGTGTGTTGACGGCTTTTTTGAATCGTCGCAGTCTGCGTCTTGGTCGATAGTTATTCGTCATTAAGTTTTCGGTTTTTGAGTTACTTGGGAACGCAGGTTTTGCGATCGGCACTTGGTTAATTAAACGAAAGTAAGCTTGGCAAAAGTTATGCAAAACGGATTTGCGGTTTCTAGTGGAATTTGGTGGGCGTTAGCCGCGACTTGTTTGCTGCTGCCGCTGCTGATCCATTTGATTCAGCTATACCGGCATAAGAAAATACGTTGGGCGGCGATGGCGTTTTTGTTGAAGAGCCAAAAACGCAGTCAGCGCTGGGTTCGAATCAAGCAGTGGTTGTTGATTGCAACGCGAATGGCCGTATTGTTGTTGGGGCTGTTTACCTTGGGTCAATTTGGTTGCAACGATCGACAGTTTCAGCAATTTTTTGGCGACGACGCAGTCACGCATCATTTGATTTTGATCGACGATAGTTTTTCGATGGATCAAGTGTTGGAAGGTTCATCACCCGCTGGGCGCAGTTTCTTAGCGATCGAACAACTTTTAAAACAATTGGCAAAGCGACCCAATCAGAGATTGACGCTGTCAACATGGTCGACGTCAACCGCCTTGGCTGAAGCGAACCAGGACCTGTCGGACGAACTGAGGAATCAAGCAAAGGGCAGGCCAAGCAAGAGTCTGTTGTTGGTGGATGACCAAATTTTGACTTCGCAGTTAGCGCAGCAGGTCTCCGCGTTGTTGGCAAAGCGACCGAAGACATTTACGGCCGATGGTCCTGAATCGCCGATCGCCTGGGCGATGGAAAGAACTGCGGTGGATCCTTCCCAGCGATATGTCATTCACGTGTTGAGCGATTTTCGGGGCCAACAGTGGGGCCCGACCGCAGGCGTGTGGCGGCGACTAGGGGAAGCTGCGGCGAATCAGATTCGTCTGAACTTGATTGACTGCGGTTGGCAGAAGGTGGAAGGCAATCCAGCATCGCAGAACTTGGCGGTTCAGAATCTTGTGGTGGAAGGGAGTTTGAACACGACTCGAGTGCCGCAGGTGATGCAAGTTGCGATCAAGAATTTTGGTAGCCAAGTTGCCAACAATGTAGTGGTGTCGCTGACAGCCTACGAAAGCTTGTCGGACCAGCCCTTGTTGAAAGAATCAGAATTGCCGCTCGATTTGGGCACGCCCGAGCACGTGTGGCGTAAAGTTGACTTGCCTGCTGTGTTGATTGAATCGATTGCCCCCGGTGAAACCACTTTGGAAAGTTTTCCCGTAGCGTTTCCTACAGCGGGGCGTCATTTGGTTGCCGCTCGGTTGCCAGAAGATTTTTTAGCGGCCGATAATCAGCGTCATCAAATCGTTGAAGTGAAGGCAAATGTGTCGGTGTTAGTGATTGATAACACTTTGGGGCAGGACAGTCGGTATTTGACGCAGGCATTAAACCCCGGCAATACAACTGGCATTGTTGCAGAGGTTCAAACCGCGTCGGCGATACGCCAATGGAAGGCTGACCAGTTGGATCAATTTCCGATCATCTACATGGTGAATGTACCGCGATTGGACGCAGGGGAAGTTGATAAATTGGTTCGCTACGTTCAAGCGGGCGGTGGCCTAGTTTGGTTTGTGGGCGACAATGTGCAAACTCGCTTCTACAATCAGACATTAGTCCAGAAAGGCCTGTTCCCGCTAGTCTTGCAGCGGGTGGTCGATAGCGTTGAAGCGGTTGTTGACGAACCCGCCGATTTGCAAACGGTTTCGCACCCAATTTTTGACGCGTTTGGAGATGACGATGGGTCGCAATTGGATGCGGTGGTTTTCTCAAAACTGTGGAAGGTTGATGCGGAATCTTTGCAGTCTGGTGGGGGAACGGGGCCGATTCAATCGATGGAAGTCTTGGCAAATTTTCGAGGCAAATCGACTTGGCCCTTGGTTACTCAGCACCGATTGGGAGCGGGGAAAATTGTAACGTTCCTGACTGCGATCGATGGTCAGTGGAATAATTGGCCGCAAGAGTTAACGTTTCCATCAGGCATGTTGCTTCTAAGTGAATTTTTGGCCGCCAGATCCAACGCCCAAACGCTGGTAGTGGGTGGCGACCTTCGTGTTGACTTGCCCGCTATTGACGTTAAAGGTGTTAAGTTCTGGTTGCGGCCACTGCGGGATCAAACGATCGAAGGGTTGCAAGTAAATGTCATGGCCGTCGATGCGAGCGTCGTGTCCGGTCAAAGCCCGCAAGGTGAAGGGGGAGCAGCGATCGACGCTCTGCCAGGTTCAGCGGGAGTGGGAAACGTGTCGGCAATTGGCGATGGCCCCAGCGTGCTAGTTAATGCCTGGGCGAAGCAAGCGATGCTGAGAAGGATTCAAATGCAATGGGCGACGAGCGATTCGGAATCAAGAGATGTGGGTAGTGACGTTGCAGCAAGCGCCAGTGACCGCGGGCCGCTGGGGGAAGGAATCGGTTTGGGCGAAATGAATTGGCAGGGTTCGGGAATGACTGTTGGACTGACGGCGGTTGGCCCAACGGTTGTGGACGTGGGGTTTGAAAAAGCGACGGGATCATGGCAGTATGACCGAGTCGTGACTCATGTTGCGGTGGAGGAAGGTGACTTGAGTCGCAGCGACATGAATGGTTTGAGTGGGTTGCCTGCGGATCAAGTTCAGTTTTTGCAGTGGAATCAAATTGATTTGCAAATGGGGCAAGTGGCAACGACGCCATTGACCAGGATCTTATTTGCGGTGTTGTTGGCTTTGTTAGCGGTTGAACCTATTTTGGCAATCTGGACCGCGGGCCAATAGAATTCTCTGTCATGGACCATGAAATGCGTGGACCATGAAATGCGTGGACCATGAAATGCGTGGACCATGTTTCGTTTTCGGGACGTCAAGTTAGGATTGAAAGTGATTGCTACAAAGTTTCGTTTCTGTTTCAGAAGTTATGTCTTTTCATGAATTCGTCTGATGGCCAATTTCGCTTGCTTTATCGGCTTAATCCACTGTTCCCGATGGATGCATGGTGGCAGGTAGCGCTGTGCGTGTTGTGTCTGTTATTGCTTTCAGCTGGATTGATTTGGGCGACCGTTCGCGAGTCAAAACAAGCCGGAAAGCTCGCGCGTTTTGCGTTGCTAAGCTTACGCTTGTTGCCGGTCGTGGCGATCGGGCTTTTCTTTCTTAATTTGCAGCGGATTAGCGAACAACGCGTCGTCCAATCTTCGGAAGTATGCGTGCTACTGGATTCAAGTTTAAGTATGAATTTGCGAGACCAGTCGACAACGGCTGCCTTGTCGCTTGCCAAGCAGGATGTGGGCAATCTTCCTGACGAAACCGCCAGTGTTGACGTTGCCCCAGAGACTCGGTTTCAGCAAATGCTATCGATTTTGCAGTCCAGCAGAATCCTATCGCAACTGCAGGCCAAGCATGAAATTTCGGTTTATCAATTTGACGAAAATGATCAGCCTAAGTTGTTGAGTCGCTTATTGCGAACTTCAGGAACGGGCAAACTTTCAATTGACAATGCGAATGTGGTTGAATCGATTTGGCTGGAAGAAAATGCCGATCGTTTGCGGAAGGAATTGCTTCCCAGATGGATTTGGGTCAGGAACTTATTGTTTGTGGGTTTGGCATTGGGCCTGTTGGGCACATTTCTGATTGTCGTGGGCAGTGGGCAATTGCTGCGCGGACGATTGACCGGGTCCACGCTTCTTTCACTGGGGACGTTGAGTTTTTGTGCGGGGTTGGCCGCGATTGGCGGAGGAGACTTACTGGAATCGACTTGGCCGTTGCAGACAAAATTGACGTCGGTCTTTCAAGGAGGCGACATGCCGATGGTGGTCGCCACTGACTATTTTGCGACAGACGAGTTTACCGAAGGTGCTCTTTGGCAAGGTGAAGATTCGGAGCTTTCGGCAAGTAGGAAAGAGGCTTCAGACGACTCTGGATTGAGTGTCAGCAAAGAGGGCTCGTCTGCGGAGCTACCTTCTTTACCATTGTCATTGCCAAAAGAGATGGGCGATGCGGATGAATTCTTGCAACAGGTTAGTGAGCAGGTTTTTCCTTCGGGCAGCGAGACTCGAGTGGGTTCGGCGTTATCGGCGATTGCCAAAAAATACTTGGGCGGTTCCTTGGCGGCAGTGATTTTGGTTTCGGATGGGAATGACAATGCGGGAGAAACGCTGGACCGATCTCTGGCATTGATGCGGCAAGTTAAAGTGCCTGTGGAAGTGATTGGTATTGGCGGTACCCAATCCATGCAAAACGTGGCGTTGGCCAGTCTGGAAGGGCCCAGTAAAGTCTTTCCCAACAATCCCATGGAAATCAAAGGTTTTGTTCGCGGGTGGGCGATGGAAGGGCAAACGGTTCAAGTGAAATTGTTCGCAATGGACATTCAGACTGGGCAGACGACTGAACAAATGCAAGTTCAGACCCTGACTTTGGGGCCTGACTCGATCGCATCGGCATTTCGGTTTGAACTGGACTCTGGCGAAATTGGACGTAAGCAATTTCAAGTACAAGTCGATGGTGGTGCCGGAGATTCGGATCCAAGCGACCACACTCGTTCGATTCAAATTGAAGTTGCCCAACGCAAAAGTACGGTCTTGTTGATCGCCGGTGGCCCCACGCGAGAATTCCGTTTTTTGCGCAATCAATTGTTCCGCGACAAGATGGTGCAACTGGATGTGTGGTTGCAGTCGGCTGGGCCGGGTGCGGATCAGGAATCCGATCAGTTGCTGCAAGCATTTCCCGTAGATCTGCAATCGTTAGAACGTTACGACTGTATCGTGGCAATCGATCCAGACTGGCAGCGTTTGGATGTGGCTCAGGCCAAGGCTCTAACCCAGTGGGTGGCACGGGAAGGCGGTGGACTGGTGACGATTGCTGGGCCCGTGTTTACGCCCGAGTGGTCGATGCAGCCAAGGGGGGACGCGGTGATTGATTCGATTCGACGTCTGTATCCGGTTTCATTTTTTAGTCAGGGTTCGACTCGGACGAAGATTGGTCGTTTTGGGGGTCGCGAGGCGTTTGCGTTGGAGTTTACCCGCGAGGGAACCAGTGTTGACTTCTTGAGTTTGACGAACGATCCGTTAGCGAGTCGTCAAGCGTGGAACGATTTTGCGGGAGTGTATGGCTATTATGCGGTCAACGAAGCCAAGTCGGGCGCACAGGTCTTTGCCTATTTCTCGGACCCCGCAACGCAAATGGGGCAGCAAAAACCGATCTATTTGGCCGGTCAATTTGTGGGAAACGGTCGGGTGTTTTTTCAGGCCAGCGGCGAGATGTGGCGGATTCGAGAAGTTGACGTCGAATACTTTCAAACGTATTACACGAAGTTGATTCGCTGGGCGTCACAAGGTCGCGCCTTGCGAGATTCCAGTCGTGGTGTGCTTTTGGTTGATAAACAACGCTGTTGGTTGGGTGACCGGGTAACGTTGCAAGCCCAGCTTCGTGACGTTCAGGATCGGCCCTACCAGTCGCCCCAAATTCAGGCAATGCAGCGGCAGCCAGATGGAACCACCAAGCCGATCGTGTTGCAGGCCAAGCCAGATGAACTTGGTAGCTACTGGACTACGGTCAATCCCAAAGCCGAAGGTCAGTGGCGTTTTTTCTTGCCGGTGCCTGATTCGCCCGATGGTGAGGTCTTGCAGGCCCTGGTTGACGTTCAGATTACGGATCTTGAAAAACGAAGTACACGACGGAACGATGATTTATTGTCGCAGATCGCACAGCAAACCGGCGGATCTTGGTTACCCATCGAGCAGTTGGTGGGTGATTCGCAGTGGGTGGCGTCGACCATCGATCAGATCCAGTCTCGCGATTTAGAGACAATTTTGCCTGGGATTTCCGACCGGAGATTTTCGCAACGATGGACAGGCTGGATGTTTACGTTTCTTTTGTCTTACTGTTGCCTGGGTTGGTTCTATCGCAGAATGAACCGTTTAGCGTAAGCTATGTGTGGTACGCCGATCAGCCGAGATAAGGTTGGTCAGATAAAAGTAACGGGAGCATTGTTCGTGCCGTTGCCATGAAACCAAGGATTTTATTGACGCACGGCATGGCGGACTGGGTCGGCTAGTTTTATCCGACGCAATGAACGTTCTGCTGGCGTCCGATCAATCCCATCACCACTTAATTTGTTAATTTCAATGAACCAAGACGATAACGTGAACCCTGATGAACTTGCTGCTAACAAGCAGGTCTCAGGTACTGACCCACTAATTTCAGAGAATGACGAAGGTTTGCTTGCTACGGACAAACAGGCAAAGACAGGCTCTTTGTTGGTGATCTTTCTGGTGGTCATGATCGATCTGCTGGGGTTCGGATTGGTTCTGCCCTTGCTACCAATCTATGCCGAGCAGTTTACGATTGATGAATCGGGAATATGGATCGGCTTGTTGATGGCCAGTTTTTCGGCGATGCAATTTTTCTTTTCGCCGATCTGGGGGATGGTTTCGGACCGCATTGGACGACGTCCGGTGCTGATGTTTGGCTTGCTTGGTTCGGTGGTGTTCTATTCGTTATTTGGATTGGCAACCGAATGGCAGAGTTTGGAACTTATTTTTGTTTCTCGAATCGGAGCCGGGATTTGTGGGGCTACGATAAGTACCGCCCAAGCGTATATTGCGGATACGACGACGAACGAAGGTCGATCCCGAGGCATGGCCTTGGTGGGTATGGCTTTTGGAGTAGGTTTTACTTTTGGGCCAGTCCTCGGTTTTTTTGCGGTACCCAGTGGGACTGGGGCACCTGGGCCGTGGCCTGGATATTTGGCAGCGATCTTGTCAGCTGGAGCGTTGGTCCTGGCCGCATTTTTGTTGCCAGAATCATTGCATAAGAAAAGCAAGTCGGCATCGGAACGATTTAATTTACGAGGCATTCGAGACGCCTTTTCGTTGCCAGGCGTTCCCACAATATTGCTGTTGATCTTTCTCTTAGTTTTTTCGTTCGCTAACTTTGAAACGACTCTTTCGATGTTGGTAAAAGGTAAGCCGTTTGATTTTTCATGGCGAGCCATTTGCGGGACGTTTGCGTTTATTGGCTTTACGTTAGCCGTAATTCAAGGCGGTGTCGTTCGCCCACTGTATAAACGAGTTAGCGAAGTGACGATGGCCACCGCGGGCGCTGTCATGGAGATTGTAGGGTTCTTGATTGTGACCTACGCCGTTTACGTTGAATCCTTGCCGTTGTTGTTTGTGTCGTTGATTGTGGTTGTCACGGGCTTTTCGTTTATGCAACCGTCCATCAATTCTTTGTTGTCGCGCCATGCCCCCGACGATCAACAGGGAACCGTTTTGGGTACCGGCCAAAGTGTCAATTCATTGGCGCGGATTCTGGGATCGGGACTTGCCATCCCATTGCTGAAATATAGCACTCTTGCCCCGTATCTTTTGGCGGCTTCCTTGCTAACGGTGGGTGCCCTTATTTTGCGATTGGTGTTGGTTCGTTCCAGTAAATTGTAGTGGCCAAGACTTCGGTATCGGTTGTAATTTTTGGCAATCAGTCTTGGTATGAATCATCAACGGTCGGTCCCTTGCATCGTCGAAATGAAAGACTCTTCCACCGTTCTGTAGTGGTTGGACGTCTTTGCCAGGACGTGCAACGGGGCAGTTTAGACCTTAGGCGTCGCGCGTAAAACAAGTTTCCTTGTTCGCCGCAACTTGTTTGCGTCCGATTCCTGTGAAAACCTGGCAGAAAACCTGGTGCTAGGCCACGTCGGCTGGTTAGGAATTTGGTGATTTTTTTCAGCGGGCCGCCTTCGCTATTGCCGCTTGTGATAGATCAGCTGTAATCCATCTGAGATGGCGACTTCTGAACTCTAGCTAGGAAGGGTAAATGAATGAAAATTCCAGGACGTAATTTTTTTTTGTGAAAATAATTGTTGATAAGTCCTTCGGAATCATTTAGCTTTAAATTAATTAGGACTCCTTTACACGCGGACTCCTTTACACGTGCACTTCTTTACGGATTGCAATTATTTGGAGACGAAACGATGGTCGAATCGGTATTTTTATTGCTGTGTTCCTTGGGTGGGCTGGGACTGGCTACATCGATCCAGGAGAACCAAGTCAATGACGCCAAGGGAAAGAAAACGCGGAGATAGAAATTCAGGCCAACAGTGTGATTGAACGTACTCAAGTGCCGCCTTTTTCTACGCCCGAGCAGTTTCCAAGTTTTCGTATACTTTCGACTGTGCCGCCGTTAACCGCCGGTTCCTCGGCAACGGTTGTTCTTTCTATCACCAACCCGTTCAATGAAGCTATTCAGTTCACGCAAGTTTGAGCCTCCTGTAGTTGCATCAAGTTTGAAGTTGATTCGGGCGAATTTCCCAGCAATTCAAAGACAAAGGTAGTTGCCCAGTTGAATGTCCCGCAATCCACTTTGAGTGGAGATGTTGTATCGATCGTTAATTTGCACGATCGAACCAACGGCAAACATATTGCGGAGCTTGTTTTACGATACAAAGTCTTAGGGAATATCGCAGTCGCGACTGAGCGTGTTTTTCTTGAAGTTGACAAATCCTCGCCCATTAAGTCCGTAAAGGTTCCCGTTCATATTTCCGAACCGGTTACCTTCGATGATTTGAAGCTTAGCGTTTCTCGGAATCTGCGAGATATTCCAATGGAATTGGTTCGCGACGGAGATAGTCTTTCAATCCTCATAACAGCCAGTTACCAGAGTTTAGACGGCGGAGACATTGGAGGTGAAGTGCGGGTTGAATCCAAAATGTCGGGCAACGGGGCAGGGTTTTACCTGATGTTAAAACGCAGTTCCGTGATACGACTTAGCCCTGCCAGTTTGCAGTTCCGCCGACAGAAATCGGACGATTCCATACAGGTGGCAACCGCGTTAATGAGAATCAGTCAGCCGCAGGTTGAAGACTTAGATGATTCAGAGCCAGATAAGCCTAGTAACGAGCACGCAAGCAAGGAAGAACCTCGAATTTCCAAACCGCAGGTAACTCTTCACTTTGGCAGTGAAAAATTGTTTGCTGAGGTCGTACCTATCGGAAAGTCAGGGGTTTTCAAGATAATTGTGCGCATCAAAGTGCATGGCCAGCCACCCTTGACTGACAAACTGGTGTGGAAAATTAATTGGAAGGACGAAGTGCTTGAGACAGCAGCCGACGCTTTTTTTAAGATATCGACTAAGCCGTTGCGATTGATTGCTGTCAATTGTCAAGTCAATAAGTGGCCATGGATAATGGCTAGTGATCGTGTGAAAATCAGTCTACTTACGACTTCACTACTTTTGTTTAAAAGGCGTTTACTAAGGGTACTACTTTGTCTTTGCTACGTTCCTGACATGAGTTATTCGCAGGATTGTATGGCAAATTTTGAACGTTAGTGTGGCCCGACCTACCCGTACCCTTGCGATCAAGTGGGTTGCGTCTTTCCGTTCGATGAACCCGCGCGGTGCTCTTACAGGGAGGGTAACTACGTGAATTCTGAATTGAATTACGAAGAATGGCGGTTGGCAAATAGTGGTGAACAGGGAAGAGCTGGTGATTGGGTAGGTACCCCTGTAAATTGCGGATATAGGATCGCTTGCACCTGCGATAAATTAAGCACTTTTTATTGCAAACCCCTCTGTGCCAAGATAGCTGAGACAACATTGAAGTTTCTAATTAAGCTTGAGGGCTTGGAGAACTTTGATGTCAGATCCTGGAAAAAAAGCAGATAAAATATCGTCGGAAGTATCGGAACGTGCCACTCGCCGCC
>JBDNHU010000481.1:0-4808 GCA_041688615.1 Mariniblastus sp.
ATCAGCCGGTGTTTACGGACTTCGACTTGGCCCGGATCTCAGGTTCAATGACGCTTTCACCCAACGCGAAGCTCGGCGACCAAGACGCCGCCTTTGCAGCACCAGAAGCGATCGCCCAAGGTATCGGCGGAGCGGACCAACGCAGTGATGTTTTTTCACTTTGCAAGTCGCTGGCAATCTTGTTTGAATCCAACGAGGAAGATGATGCCGTCAAGACGCTTCTGAAGCTGGAAGCAGGCTTGATGGAAGCACCTGCCAAACGCTCCACACTGTTTGAATTGGCGCAGTCATTGACAGTGGGCAATAGCGAAAAAGAATCGACTGCCCAACCAGAAACAACATCGTTGGCCGCACGCTATTGGAGCGAAGGCGATCTGGTGGCGTTCAACAGGCAGCAATATCGCATTGCAGGCAAGATTGGTTCGGGCAGTTTCGGATCCACCTTCAAAGTTATCCAAGTGCAGGACGGTCAGGATGTGGGAATCTACGCGGGCAAGGTGATGTTCGAACAGGAAAGCGGACTGCGTTCGCTGGACGCCTACCGACGCGTTCGCTCACACACAGACCGGCCGCATCTGGCAACGGTATTTGAACTTGCGAACCATTGGGAAGACGATCGGTTCGTGGCACTATTGAAATGGGTCGAGGGCGGCACGCTACAAAATTGGATCGGATTGTCGGAGCTTTACGCCGAAGAACTTGGCGAATCGCCGGTGGCAATCGTGGGTGGCTGGATCACGAGTAGTTGCGAGGGCCTTGCTTCGTTACATCGTGCGGGGTTGGTCCATGGAGACATCAGCGCCAAAAACATCTTAGAGAACGAAGGAGCCGCAACGCTGGTCGACTTCGACTTCGTGCTCAAAGAAGGGGAACCATGCTGGAGCGCAGGGACCGTGCTGTACACGCCCGAGCAGCAGGCTGAAGGCCAACCCGCTTCTTGTTCTCATGACATCTACGCTTTAGCCGCGACGATGTATCACGTCATGTTTGAACGTGAACCATTTTGGTATAGCGGTCAAAAACATCGAGACAAGGGTCTCGACTGGGAGGGTTTTGACCGCGAAACGTGGGAATGGATTCCCGATTTTCTTGACAAGGCGACTTCGCCGGACTGCGAACAGCGTTTCACCAACGCGATGCAGGCTTCGAAGTGGATTAAAGAACGCATTGCCCAAGACCGAGCAAGCGACAAAGTCGAATCTACTGACGAGGCTGTTGAGAACGAGAAGCAGAAGAGTGTCTCAACTGAAGTAAGCAAGACTGACGATGGCGATTTCGATACCGTCACTCGCTCGCCTAATCACGTTCCCTGGTTGGCGGAACTGCTATCGACTTACCCCGGTTCACCTCGCGGGGGCATCGAAACACGCGGCTTGGATTCTGCGTTCTCGCATCGAACCTATGTCGAAACCAACCTTGAGGCGAACTTGCTCGATGAGATCAAACAGCGGAAAGTGCAGTTGGTCATCCTGTGCGGAAACGCCGGCGACGGAAAGACCGCGTTCTTGCAGCACCTTTCGGTCAAGTTAGGATTAGGAAAACAAGACTCGTCTAAGCGGGTTTCTACGGGCAGCGCAATGGGATTGTCCGTTAAAATCAACCTCGACGGTGCTGCTTCATTTAAGGGCCGGACGGCAGACGACTTGCTCAACGATTTGTTCGAGCCGTTCCAGCATGGTGCGTCTGAAATACCGCGGGTTCATTTGGTAGCTGTCAATGACGGTCGGTTGCTCCAGTGGGCAGAAGACTTCGAGGGCCAGCAAGGCGAGACACCTCTTACGGATTGGATCATTGAAACGCTGATCGGAGAACATCCGCCCGAGCAGCTGATGGATCACATTCGGTTAGTGAATCTGAACGAGCGCTCGCTGGTCGGCGATGCTCGTGAATTGCCCGAAAGTGACGAAGACAAAGCAAACTGGTCTCCATCAACCGAATTCTTCAACGCTTTGTTGGATCGAATGGTTGGTGGCGCGAAGTCCGCAGAGACTTGGACCCCATGCCGAACGTGTTCGGCGGCAAGTCGCTGCACGGCGTGGAACTCCGTGCAGACCTTGACGGGAATTGGTCACCACGAGCAATCAATCGCGTTGAACGTCCGGCAACAATTAGCTTCCGCTTTGCAAGCTGTCCACCAACGCGGACAGGTTCACGTGACGACTCGCGAACTTCGCGGCGCGCTCAGCTACATTTTCTTTGGAATTCACTACTGCGACGATTTGCACGACCAGCCAGAATTGGAACCCGATGATTACTGGAATCGGGCATTCGCGTCGGACTCGACCATGCGACAAGGCGAGTTGCTCGCCGAGCTGCAACGTCTCGACCCAGCCTATGGAGCGAACCCCACGGTCGACCGTTACCTTCGCAGCCATGACGCTGTGGTCGACCCCATGTATCCTCCGAAATTCCTTCGCCAGCAATCGCTGATTTCCAAACGCCGTCGAGCTTATTTCGAGTGGCTCGCCGAGCAAGCGATGCAAGTCTGCGGTGACGCCAACGCCGTCACTCTCTTTCAAAGTGAAAGCCTGCGTCAGTTCCGTGAAGTTGCAATCCTGTCCGAAGATCAGCGAGCGGTATTGACCCGTAAGCTGTGTTACGGCATTTCACGCTTGGAGCAATTGCCGCACGTCGTTCTCAGGCGGCCCGGCGTGGTGCCGTTGAAGGTCATGCCCCGGACGCCGGTGGAAACAACGTTCTGGGTCGAGAAGCCGCTTGACCGTTTCCAACTGGCCGTTGACGAGACAGGCAACAACGGTGGCGTGGAATGGCTGGCCAATAGCCTGATCCTGCGTTTCAATTACCGCGACGGACGAACCGAAGAGTTGCGACTCGGAAGCGATTTGTTCGGCTTGTTGCTCGAACTTGCCGAGGGATACCAAATCATGGATTCCGCCAACGACGACATTTTCACAAACCTTTCTATCTTTACTCAGCGACTGGCTCAAGAAGACGAACGAGAGGTCTTTGCTTGGAACCCTAGTCAGCCGGACGAGGTCTTCCGTTTGGGAATACGAATGAATGAAGGCGTCCAGCAAATGATATTTGAGAACACCGACCATAGCACGGTACGAGAGGAGACTAGCGATGAGCGATAAGACCCAAAAAGAAGTTGTAAGTCAGGTTCTTAGTGACGCAATGGTTCGCGAAGTATGGTCCGTAAACTATCCCGATGCAATTGCTTTCACGCTCCAGTATTTTACTGTGGGTGCGTTGCTGCCCGCAGTCATGTATATGTTTCGTCGCGGGTATCGAAGAGGCAGTGGTGGCTTTGCCGCAACCTTTGAACCAACAGAGACAGAAACGGAAGTTTATAAGACTCGACGGTCTGCACCTTCTGTTGCAAGTGTGGCGAGGGTATTGGTGAACGAAGTCGGCGAACAGTATTTTGCGGGCTTTGATTGCAAGACAGGGCAAGAAGTTCTATCCGACCTCCTATTGGTCCATTGCCTCGAAAACCAGAAACATGCATCAGGCCGTCGAAAGCAGGTCATTCGCGCATTTCCAACGCATTACCTGTCTGCCTGGATTGATTTACCCGAACCGGTTTCGCAACTCCGTCTGGTGCCTGAGTCAATTGTTTGCATGCTTGCGGATCAAAAAACAGGTGACGCTGTTGATGGAAACAGTTCGGAGAAATCATGGTTTCGTACGAAAAGCGACTTTCGCGATAATCTATTGCTGAAAACGTTTGGGCAAGGTATGAAAGCCAGAGAAACAGGCTCCGACCTTGTGGACGATTTTGACGAGTCGCAGGCTTTAGCAATTGACCAACTCCTCACTGCACGCATTGCGAGGGCGTGTAAGGCAGCACCAAAAAAGATTCAAGTTCGCTCGGGTTCTAATCGTCATTTTGCTGAGGGACGAGGGACGCCTGAAATCGCGAATCAACATCCCATCGCGACCACGGCAGCTCGTCACTTTAATGAAGACTTTCGGCTGTTTCTTCAGGGCTATGGGGCGACAATTCCCCGGCAGTCATTGATTCAGACCTTGGACTCGTGTATTTCTCTTGGTCTAACGAACGTTCTGCTGTCTACAGCCTTGAATCTTTTTGAGTGGGAAACTTCAGGAACAATACCGAAAGAACAAGTTCCTTGGCCAATTCTTGTCGACTGTAGTTGCACTTCCGACAGGGAGCTGCGCCGTATCGCAGAGGAATCTTTGTATGACTGCCTTCGCCGATTGAGGCGTTTGCCTGTGATTTTGATGGCGCTAAGAATTACTGAATATGAAGCTCGCTCTGAAATCAAGAACGAGTTGCCTCCGCGCAGACCAGATGCGACCGACCGAATCAATGTACTCGGCAAAATCATGCGCGGAGCTCACGCGGTAAGTCACGATATTCACCGTGCTACTCGTAAACTATGCAACCGCCTGAGCGAATCGTTGAGAGAAGCAGATTCAGCATTAAATGCGTGTGACATATTGGATGATGATGTTGGTATTTCCAATCCAATTTGGCGGCTCGCAGAAGCGCTCACACTAATGATGGGTGACAAGCTTCAAGCCGAATACGTTCTCAAGTGCCTAGACTGTTGCATGATGCTGGACGAAAGACATGGGCTTTCCACTCAACGTCGTGTGACCTTCCAAACCATGCGTCATGGACGCAAGTCAGGCATGATGAAGTCGATGCTTCTCACCGATACAATGCTCGATTTCCTCGTTCATCGCCACCTTCGCAAACCCGGGAAGGGCGGGAAGACCAAGCCAAATCCGATCTCGTTCAATGACTTTGTCGCATTGCTGCGACAACGCTATGGCTTGTTGGTCGATGAAGCGCCGCCGGGGCAAACCATATCCCG
>JBDNHU010000066.1:0-2134 GCA_041688615.1 Mariniblastus sp.
CAATGCTGGGGACGTCAATGCTGGGGACGTCAATGCTGGGGACGTCAATGCTGGGGACGGTGAGACAATGGGGTATCTTCCCGTTTGATATTCCTGACAAACTGGGCTATCGATCTTTCGAAGTTGCCCGCTTCTAAGCGACGATGGTTGATGGGCAAAGCGGGTTCATCCGGCCAAAGATGCAAGTTCTCGCTGGATACAATCGCCAATTCGTTCGGCGATTTGCCAACATTGGCAGGCGATCGCGTCATCAACGACTTGGCCCGCATGGGGATCAACTGGATTTTGAATAATCGAGTTTCGAATACTTGTAGACGTTATTTCAAACCAAAGCAGCAGAGAACAAATCGGTTCGCCTGCAGGAATTTCTGTATCGATCTTCGGCGTGTCCCGAATCGTCAACCTTTGGATCCCAAAGTTGCCTTCCTTAAATTCGACCAATTGCCGGACCCACTGGTCGTCCAGGGACATCAACCAAGCGTGCTTGTGCTGGTCGATCTTGATTGACTTGGCCAAAGTTTGGTAGACCACCAACTTTGCCAGCGCTTGATTAGGCAAAACTTCTTCACGGTCTGGCTCTATCGCAATCAGACCCTTGAAACCTGCCGTCAGTTCATTGCGGTTGGCACCCATGTTCGACCGTCCAGTCAAAACAAGCGGATCGCTACCCCGTCGGTCCTCGTGATTTGCGATCCCACAGAGTGCTGAATTTCCAAGCGGTTTTTCACCAATTTCAACGCGGTCGGTTTCAATGGCGATCACTTGATCTGGATTTTCTAGGTCAACGCCCAACAGTTTGGGCTTGGCCGGATCCACAGGTGTGCATGCTTGAACGTGTTCAAGATACAAATTCCGACCTAGCATCTGACTAAAGATCTCGACGCTGGCGGTTGCACGAGGATTAATTTCAATAGGCCAAATCTGTTCGTTAGCAATGAAGTCGATTCCAAAAAGGCCCCGCGATCCGGTTGTCTGGGCGAACCAACTTCCCATTGCGTGCAACTGATTACAATGGTGGTCGTCCATCAAGGCAGCGCAATGCGTTGGGTCTGCATTGGCAGAATCAATCAAAGGCTGACCTTCGAAAACAGTCGGCCGGTTGGGCGTGGACCGTCGAGTGAACACCAAGTTACCCAAGTAGTGATGGTTTCCCAATGCAGAGTCACTAGTCACCCTTAACAACGAAGTGCCAATCAATTCAACTCCGTCAACGCTTGCCAAAAAAACCGCGCTGCCCAAACGTCCATGAATCTTCCTCTGCCAAAAAACCGCTGGCTCGGAATTGCGATTGGGCCAGGCCTGTTTCAGAAACCATTCTCCGCTGGTAGTCCTAGCTTGTTGGGAAAAGTCGGGGACGAAGGGATGAACTTTGCTTAGTTCGTTGCACCACTTCCCTGGGTCTTTTGCGAATTCAATTGCTTCCACCGAGCAGCCCAAAATACTGCCGCCACCCCATGACAGGGCTGCCAACAATTTGGGTTCCAGTTCCAAACCGCCAGCCAGCAACCAATGGATTCCCTGCGAGTTGGATTTCCCGCGTCGACGTAGGCGAGGTGTTTTCGAAAATTGAATGACCAGCGATTTTGCGTGGTTCCAGTCCCGGGCCACCAAACAACGGGACGACATTACGTCAACGGTCTCGCTATCCGCAAAACGATCAATCGCCAATGACAACTGGCCAGAATCGCGTAGGGCCTGGGCTGCGGCACGCACCGATGCCCCAATTAAACCAATCTTCAAAATCGCTTCCTTGCTTAAAACTGGCCAATAGGGCCAAATTTCTACTCAAAATCCCTACAAGTTGCTAATCACTTTTAAACTAACTTAACTTTAGCCACTTGGTGTCGAATCGTCTGTGGGTAGTTGTGATTTGCTTCGGATTTTGATATTCTCAGCAGCGAAAACTGACTCAGAGTTCGACAAGAGCTCGGCGTTTGGGTTTGATGTAACTTTTGGGTTTGACGCGGATCTTGGTGAAGCAGTGCTTTGCCACGGTGCTTTGCCACGGTGCTTTGCCACGGTGCTTTGCCACGGTGCTTTGCCACGGTGCTTTGCCACGGTGCTTTGCCACGGTGCTTTGCCACGGTGCTTAGGTCGGCCAACGGTTCGGGAGACTGATGTTCTGTCGGATTAC
>JBDNHU010000482.1:0-6016 GCA_041688615.1 Mariniblastus sp.
TAGTTGGACGATATTGCTCATGATTCGGCTGATGCAATCGCAGGCAATTGCCGGACGAGGAATTGCTGGCTGGGCAGTCAGCGGACTGGTTTTACTTTCCATCAACGGTTGGGGTGCGGCACGTTTTGAGCAGATCAAATCAAACTTTGCCAAAACGGAGAATGTCAAAAGCTTGCGCTTAGGTCTGGTTCAAGCGGACACACAATTCAATGTTAGCCACGCCCGTTTGATTGAAACTTCCCGAACGATGAAAGACGTCGACCTGATCATCTGGCCTGAGGCATCGTTGGGCAATTACTCGACACGGCTAGTCGACTTTCGAGATTCGAAAACCGTATTCGACAACTCGCGAGGAGATGACAGTCGTTACCAGCCCTTTCCCAATCCCAACGCGGTACTGCTAGCCGGCGGCGACACTTGGACCGTCGAATCCGACGACAAAAATCCAGCCACTTGCTACGTTTCTGCGCTGTTGATCGACCAACAGGAACAACTGATTGGGCAACGATACAAAGTCGAGTTGATGCCGTTCGGTGAACAGATTCCCTTACGCAGCATTGTTCCATTCGTTCAAAAATGGCTGGGTGGCGAGCGTTTCATCTCGCCTGGAGATTCCAACGAGCCAATCGGTTCGGTAAACGGTGTTTCCATTGCGGCGGTGTTGTGTTGCGAAGATATGCACTCGGAATTGATCCGAAATCTTGTCAACAAGCACGCCGATGTGTTGGTGACCATTGGAAACGGCATGGTGTTTCAAAGCGCCACGGCGCTCGAGCAGCATTTTCGCATTGCCAAGTTTCGCGCAATCGAGAACCGAATTCCTTTCGTCCGATGCATGAGTAACGGCGTTTCGGGACTTATTTCTCCTAGCGGGGAGATGATCTACGAGCTTCCGAAATGCAAAGACGCCGCAGCGATTGTAACGGTGAACATCGCCCCGCGCCAGCAGACGTTTTACTCGACTCATGGCAACCTGCTCGTAAATATGTTGACGGTGGCGCTGCTTGTGGCAATGTGTATTGGGTTTCAACCTGGACGCCATCGTGAGGCTCAACTGTCTTGAACCGAATCCTTTCCGGGAACGCGGTGCCGACGACAGACCGCCAGTTTCAGTCAGCGATCAGATTAACCGCGTTTGAGTGGCTAGTGCTTCGTCCAGATTTCAAAATCATCCAGATTTGAACTTAGGGTATTGGTGAAATTGTAAAGGGTTGAAGATAACGGCGTTCAAGGAGGACGCCATGAATAAGAAGCATATAGTTCGTTTGACCAAACGATAATGTGAGAAGTTGGAACCGTTAGTTAAGACCCTGGATGGTTCGGCTCAGAAGGTTAAGCGAGCACAGATATTACTGAAAGCATGTGAGCGATTGGGCGGTTAGACGGATTTGGAAATCGGCGAAGCTTATTCTTGCCGCACCAAGACCGTCGAGAACATTCGGTTCGGTTTTTGCGAGTCTGGTTTCAAGTTGACTCTCAACGGTAAACCGCCAGCAATGCCACCACGGGCACGTAAATTCGACGTCCAGGGCGAAGCAACAGTGATTGCATTGCGGTTCTGGGCGTCCAAGAAAACCTACACGATCTGGCACTCGCTGTCAAAAAGTAGAATGTCCCCTTTTATTTGCTCTCCTTTTATTTGGCCGGTCGCCATCCGGCGATAGCATATTTAGACCCGGTAGGGTCAGCAGCCAATAGCCCACGGCACAAGCCATGGGAACCCAAACGAAAATGCAAAAAGCCCCAGCAGGGGCGACAGAGGATGCGTCGGCGATCGAACGAATTCTGGTCGAACGAGTTGCGATAACCTGGCTGAATTTGCATCTTGCCGAAATGAAAAGCGAACCCGTCGGGTCAGTGTCGCTGATATTAAGCAAGCACCAACAAGACCTGATAGATCGGGGGCAACGTCGGCATTCAGCGGCGTTTAAGTAGCTGGCAACGGTCCGCCAAATGGCACTACCTTTGTTGATTAAAGCCCAGATTGCCATTTCGGAAAAAATGGAAGCAAAATGAAAACGCGATAGGGAAATCGATTTACAATAACCGCCGACAGTATCAAAGAATAAAGCAAACCGCTGCGCCAAAGTGACCCGGTCGCAGCCATTTGAACCAGTAAGTAAGGGCAGCTCAGAACGAAAATGGCCAACAACCACACCGACACTGAAAAACGTCTCTGGGATGCCGCCGATGAATTTCGGGCAAACTCGGAACTCAAGTCATCCGAATACGCCGTGCCCGATCTGAAGGCCACCTTCCCGAATTTGAAGTACGCCGAATTTGAAGTACGCCGAATTTGAAGTACGCCGACGTGGCGGGACTGTGCAAAGTGGCCACGCTGGCGGAGATCGAAGAACAGGGCTGGAGTCTGAACCCCGGTCGCTATGTCGGCGTGGCGGATCGAGAGGAAGACGATTTTGTCTTTGCCGAGCGACTGGAAGAACTCAACGAAGAGTTGGAAGTTTTGAACAGCGAAGCGGGTGAACGGGAACAGCGGATTGCGAACAACGTCGCCAAGCTGTTAGAAAGTCAATAAATCCGAAAGCGTAAACCATTTTGCGTGCTCGCGGAAAATGGTCGACTACATCGCCATGGTATTGATGACGGGATAGCCACGGGATAGCCACGGGAGTGGCAACAGCGATTAGCCCACGGCGCGAGCCGTGGGAACACAAACATCCACCCAGCCCCGGGAGGGGCGACAGCGAGGCCAATCATGGGACGCACCTACACCTCACTGACTCACTGACCTACTACTTGATATTCAGCACAAAATATCGCCGCAAGCTCATCCTTCCTGAATTCAAGGAACAATTTTATCAATACATTGGCGGCATCATTCGTGAAAAAGATGGAGTCCTTTTGGAAATTGGCGGCATAGAAGATCACATTCACATCATGGCAGGGATTCCGTCCACAATTGCGAGCATCGTTCGTGCGGGAATCGCTGTCGCCCCTACCGGGGCTGTGTGGTTATTTGGGGGGGCGGTTCCCACGGCTCACGCCATGGGCTAATCGCTGTCACCCCTACCGGGGCTGTGTGCGTATGATGCGTTTCGGAAACGATTTCAGTTCAACATCATTCACATCACCAGCGGGCTCAAAATTGTTGTGATGTTGCCCAAGCCCACCGAGTACGCCGCTCTGGAGCAAAGCCGCGCCAGACGTCTTTCTGATCCCGATGGCTTGTCGGCATGGTTCGCCGCACCGGAGGATGTAATTTTGAACAAACTGATTTTCTTTCAACTCGGAGGAATCGAGAAGCATTTGCGAGACATCGCTGGTATCATCAGGGTGAAACAGGGCGAATTCGATCTGGCCTACATTGAACACTGGCGCGAGAAACTAAACGTCGCCAGCGAATGGTCACTGGTTAAACAACGCATTGAGGAGTCGCACTCATGACCACCGACTACTCCGAAGACACCCTCGTCGAACAACCCGCGATCGCTCTGTTCGTTGAACTTGGCTACGAGACCGCCAACTGTTTCTACGAAAAAGTTGGCACCAGTGATTCGACACTGGGACGGGAAACGACCGAACAAGTCGTGCTGGTTCCGAACTGAACACTTACTCCTCAACTAAATTCAGGTAGACGATGAGCAAAACCGTTTTTAATAAAGTGGATTACGATCTTGGGTCGTTAATGAAGGCCATCGGGCTTGGCGAAATCGGCTTGCCGGACATCCAACGCCCATTCGTATGGAAGAACGCCAAAGTCCGCGACCTGTTTGATTCCATGTACAAAGGCTATCCAGTTGGCTATTTCCTGTTTTGGCAAAACGCTCTGGCCACGAACACACATGCCATCGGCACAGATACAAAACAGAAGGCACCCAAACTGGTGATCGTAGACGGCCAACAACGGCTGACATCACTCTATGCCGTGATTCGGAATATTGCGGTCGTTCGTGAGAACTTCGAATCCGAACGTATCCAGATCGCGTTCAATCCACTCGAAGAGAAATTCGAAGTCGTTGATGCGGCCATCCTGCGCGACAGGCGTTTTTGCCCGATATTTCGATTCTTTGGAGCGACAAGACGGACGTGTTTGAAATTCTGGACAACTATCTGGAAGGGCTTGCCAGTTCGCGGGAAGTGGCTGGCTACGAAAAAAAGAAAATCAAGAAATCGATTACCGGTCTGCAGAATCTGCTGAGTTTCCCGTTCACCGCACTTGAACTTGCGGCGGATATCGACGAGGAGGCAGTTTCCGATGTCTTCGTCCGTATCAACAGCAAGGGAACGCCTCTCAATCAAGCAGACTTTATTCTCACTCTCATGTCCGTATTCTGGGACGATGGGCGCACGGCACTGGAAACGTTTTGCAGAGACGCACGAAAGCCGACCAAGGGGCAGGCATCGTCTTTCAATCACTTTATCGAACCGTCACCAGATCAAATGCTGCGAGTCGGTGTCGGCGTCGCTTTCAAGCGTGCGGTGCTTAAATACGTTTATTCAATCTTGCGTGGCAAAGACCTGGAGACCGGGAAGTTTAGCGAGGAACGCCGAGACGAACAATTCAAATTGTTGGAATTGTCCCAAAGCAAGGCTCTGAATTTGCAGCATTGGCACGACTTTTTGAACTGCATTCGGCAGGCGGGGTTCCGCAGTAGCAAGATGATTAGTTCGCAAAACAACCTGCTATTTTCCTACATCCTGTATCTGATTGGGCGGACAGAATATTCGATTCCCGAATTCAAGTTGCGTTCGATCATTGCACGCTGGTTTTTTATGTCGGCGGTTACCGGACGTTTTACCGGTTCGCCGGAATCGGCCATGGAATTTGACTTGGCCCGTTTACGTGGCGCTAAAACCGGGGATGAGTTTATTGCAGCTTTGAGTTCAGTTTGCGAAGTTATGCTCACAAACGATTATTGGGGGGTTACGTTGCCCAATGATCTGGCAACATCATCTCCGCGCAGCCCCTCGTTGTTCGCCTATATGGCCTCGTTGGTACTTCTGGAATCCAGAGCCCTATTTTCGAAGTTGAAGATTTCGGACTTGCTGGACCCGGCAACCCAGGCGAATCGATCCGCCGTGGAACGGCATCACCTTTTCCCAAAAGCGTATTTAGCTAAACAGGGAATTTCCGCGACACGGGATACGAACCAAATTGCCAATTATGCCTGGCTGGAATGGGGCGACAATTCGGACATCTCGGATAGTCCGCCGAGTGTTTATTTTCCTGCGATGAAAGCCCGGTTCAACCAGCATGAAATGGAGCAAATGAATCGTTGGCACGCTTTGCCCGCGAACTGGGATCAAATGAAATATATGGATTTTCTTCGGCATCGGCGGGAACTGATGGCACGGGTCATTGCAGATGGTTATGCGACCTTGTTATCCGGTGAATCAGACGGCGATGAAAAGAAAGAAATGGCTTTGGAAACGTTAATTGCTATCGGCGAGTCTGCCGCAATTGAATTCAAATCAACGCTAAGAACGAATTTGCATACCGGACAGCAAGATCCCCGGATGGAAGCCACCGTATTGAAGACCCTTGCAGGTTTCTTGAACACCAAAGGCGGCACGCTGGTAGTTGGTGTTTCAGATGATGGCGAGGCATTGGGACTGCAAAATGACAAGTTTCCGAACGAAGACAAAATGGCTTTGCATCTGGTCAATATTATCAAGGCACGACTGGGAGTTCATGCCATGACTCGTCTGCATGTCCATTTTGAAGACAAGGATGATGCGAGGGTCCTTGTGGTGAGGTGCAGCACGGCGACAACGCCGGTATATTTTAAGGATGAGAATTTGGAAAAGTTCTATATTCGGACAGGACCATCATCCACGGAACTTCACGGAAATCAGATTCACGAATACATAAAGCAAAGATTTTGATGCCTTCGTCAAACGGCGACTCCGAGGACACACTCGTCGAAGAACCGAGCCCGCAGTTGGGGCAATGGCAACAAAAAAAGCACTGCTGGGCAATTAAAAAAAGCACTGCCGAGAACTTATATTCTCGGCAGTGCTTCGTAAGTGGGCGATGAGGGACTCGAACCCCCGA
>JBDNHU010000067.1:0-7229 GCA_041688615.1 Mariniblastus sp.
ACCCCTGGTCGATTCTGCAGTCACAACCCCCGTTCATTACGGGCTTGGCGACGGTCCACCCTTCGACTCGAAAATCAATGCGTACATCCGCGACCAAAACCCGTCGAACCCTTTGGCAAGGCAAACACTGCATTCTGAAGCTGGACAAAACAACGTCCCCGATTCAAAAAGTATCCAGCGGATTGGGTTCTTAGCCTCTGGTTTCGCAGCGTCAAATCCCGACAATAACCCAATCAATTTGGGACCCGTCGAACAAGCTTCGATTGATGGAACGATTGTTCCCGAAGCGTCAACCTCAGGACGAGATGAACTGCCGTTTTCAATGATCTTGCGTTCCAGCACACGCTTCCAACCGCTGCTGCCGATCCAAACACCGTCCCAATTGCTTCCCCTTAAAGGTCGACAATTTCGCCCCAAGATCGAGCGTTGATCCAAGATATGTCGTAACCGTTCACGGTTACAAATGGGTAGTTCGCAATCCGAACAGATTCGTTACCGTCCGTGAATGGACCAGAAGGATCGAATCATCGCTGACTGCTGAACTCAAGTCACTGAAGCTTGAGCTTGCCAAGGCGAAGAAAGACCCTTCGACGTCGTCAAAGTCTCCTTCGAGCGACATCGTCAAGCCCCTGAAAAAGTAAACCGATCGCCGCAGGAAATCCAAACCCGGCGGCCAGCAAGGTCACAAGCGCTAACTCCGCGAGCGGCTTCAACCGGAGCGTGTCTACGCATCGTTTGTTTATGAAATCGACGATGCTGAAGTTCGTACTCAGGGATTCACAGCGACCGACCAGTTCAAGATCATTCAACACATTGAATTGCTGGATTTGCCAGTGCATGTCACCGAGTATCAACTGCGAAAGTACGTCGAACGCGACGGCAACACCGTTTTGCCAGATGTTCCGAAACTTAAAGGCCCATTTTCAGCCCACCCATGCTGCCGATGATTGGCTCGCTGAAGTCGCGGGCACATTGCAGCTATTCAACCGGTGCGTAGCTATTCAACCGGTGCGTTGTGGATGAGCGATGGGTTGCAAGCTCCGGTTTCGCGTAGCTATCTGGCCAAGCTGTACAACGGCACGATTTCTGCTTCGCTGGCCGAGGCTCACGAAGAACTCAGGCAAGCAATTACTTAGCAACCGCAGCAGGGCCGCGACGAATCGAGTCTCAAAAACAACGGCACGAAACATTGGATTTGGTGCATTACCGCACCACTGTATACTTGGTTTCACATCGCAGCAACTCGATCTCGCAGCGTGCAGGAAGAACTCATCACCGAAGACTACGACGGTTTTGTGTACTTTGATGACTTCTCGGCGAATTGTTCATTTGCCTGGAACTTTGACCGTAAGGCGCAGTATTGCTGGGCTCGTTTGATCCCAGACATTCGCTTTCTCCTGAAGCATCTCGACAACAAAACAACAGCCACGAGCGGAAAACAAAGCAGAAGCTTCTTCGACTTTCTAAATCAGGCGAGCGAAGCCAAACTGCAGGCAATCAAGCCGCCCTCTAGGCTCAAGCCGTGAACGGTTACGATAGATCCTTGTTCAACTTGGCCCAGCGAAAGTCCAGTCCGGTTGAAATTCCGATATACTTGCCCGGACAAGTGTATTTTTCGAGCTGATCGCGCGATCAAGCCTATTCATTTCTTCACTCGCACCGATAATATCGCTTGGTTTTAAGTTCGCCCCGGTCCGTTCATTTCTTCTCAGGTTCACCATCGATAACATGACCACGCCACACGACTTTGAGGTGATTGTGATCGGGGCCGGCGCCGCTGGTCTGCTGGCGGCTATTCGGTCGGCAGAGCTAGGAAAGTCGACGCTGTTGATTGAAAAAAATCGCAAAGTTGGCGTCAAGATTTTGATCTCAGGTGGGTCGCGATGCAATGTCACTCACAATACCGATCGAAAAGGCATCATCGAAGGGTTCGGTAAGAACGGTAAGTTCCTACATTCGGCGCTGACTCAGTTCGGCCCGCAAGATGTGGTTGCGATGCTGCTGGCCGAAGGCGTTGAAACCAAAGTGGAACCCAACGGAAAGATATTTCCCGGCAGCGACAAAGCCTTCGATGTCCAACAGGCACTGCTTCGCCGAATGCAACGCAGTGGCTGCCAATTGGCCAATCAGCAAACCGTGACCAACGTTCAACCAATCGATCATGGTTTTCAAGTGACAACTGTTGATCAAGCTTTCGACTGCCAAAAAGTGATCGTCACCACTGGCGGTTTGTCCTATCCAGGTTGCGGCACAACCGGCGATGGGTACCCGTGGATGCGAGCCCTTGGGCATACGGTCACCCATACGTATCCGGCCTTGGTTCCACTTCGCTCGGAAGCCGATTGGGTGCACCAACTTAAAGGCATTGCTTTGCCCGCCGCCAATGTCAGTGTGCTGGAAAATGCTTGGCTAGACAAAACGACGGATCTTGATTCCCGCTGGGCGATGGTTCGCAAACGGAGTTTAATTCAGCGGCAGGCACCTTTGCTTTTTACACACTTTGGGTTGTCTGGCCCCGCAGCCATGGATGTTTCCAAGGCCATTTCGTCACACCCCGAACCCCGGTCACTTAACTGTGTTGTCGATTCACTGCCCGCAACAGACATCCACATACTTGCCCAGAAACTACAAAACGCAATTCAAGCCAACGGAAATCGAACCATCGGTCGAATCTTGTCCCATGATCTACTGCTAGACACCGATATTCCAGAACGGCTGGCGGATACTTTTCTATCGCTGGCAAATGTTGATAAAAGTAGAAAAGCGGCCGAGGTAAGCAAAGTTGACCGAATCAGAATTGTCCGAAACCTAAAAATGCTGACGATTCCGGTCACTCAAACGCTTGGATACGAAAAAGCCGAAGTCACCACCGGCGGAGTCGTGCTTGCGGAGGTCGATCCTAAGACGATGCAGAGTAAGATTTGTCCTGGACTTTTCTTAGCCGGAGAAATCTTAGACCTAGATGGCCGAATCGGCGGATTCAATTTCCAGGCTGCCTTCAGCACTGGTTGGGTCGCTGGAACCAACGTCTAGTCGACCTTAAGTTGACGAAGGCTAACGAATTTCATTTCCAGTAATACGTTTTCCGTTCTCTGTCAGGCTTACCTACAGAGAGATTACGCTTGGACTCACTAAATTTCGCGCCCAAGCGAAAATTCGAAATTTGGGATGCGAGGCCACTTAAAACTGCGATTTCACGCCAGTCAATCAAGCAACGATTTCCACGCAACTTCGCATCCCGAAACTCCGTTTTACGAACCCAACTTTTCGTTCACAGGCGATTCAGTCTTGAAGCGGTACTGCTGAACTTGATAGGTCGCCTTGGCCTCATAGTTCCCATCAGCGATCCGATTGACCGGCAAATATTTCGGCAGGTCATTCTGCGAATCAGCGTCCTGATTGTCGCAGGCATTCGAAGCCCTAACTTTGGCGACCTCACCTTTGACGCGACTACCCAATGGCGACACTCGATCTCCTGTCCCGTTTTGCTTACCTTCGATACTGAACTGAACGCCCTTAGATGGGGTCGAATTGAAGGCCACCACAGCATCACGCACTACCGATTCCTGGGCGACCACGGGTAGAACTTCACCTTTGCCCACAGCAACGAGATTGCCCGACGGGTATTGCAAGCCCGCAGAACTTGGGTCTTCGGACGCCTCAATCTCCAGTTCGATTAGCTCTCCCCTGACCACTCGAACATCCGATGGAGCCGATATTCCTATTCGTATCGTGTTTCCCTTCACCTTTAAAACAGTGACGGTGACGTTTTCACCAATTTGAATGGCTTGACCAGTCTTTCGAGACAATACTAACATTTTCACATTCCTTTGCTATTTACATTCGATCAAGTTATTTCGTCGGTAGGTGGCGTGGCAAAATACCTGCCACCCAATTGAATCGCTTGCTCGACCGTGACATCCACTTTTCATTACCCAATTCGGCCTAACGCTGATTCAGTTTCGTTTCGCTGTTTAAGCCTGGCTTTGGAAAACCGTTGGCTGCCCGAAAAACTTCTCCTTCACTTAAGTGGCGAAGCTCCACCAATCTCTTACAACGAAATACTGACATTCGTGGAGTTGAGAACCATCTTGAAGCAAATCCTTGCGATTCTCCCTCCGGCGGACTTAACTCAATGTCGCCCGACGCCCTAACAGCTTTCCCGAAGAACAACACGTCATACAACTAGAAAATTCCGTTTTCAAATCAAGCAAGCCCTACAATTCCGATCAACAAATGACAGTTTGACCGACGGGAGATTAGTGTTGCAACTTGAGTGCCACTTCCCCGTAAGTCACGAAAGAATGACAGGAAATTGGGGAATTATGTAGAATTTCCTCGATTTCCTGCATAGAACTCACTTACGAACGCTAGCATTCGGATCGTAATTCTGGTGCCTGTTCGACCGCCAAGTGTGTAACAATTGCATAGCTAGAGTAGGGAACCTGTGGCAAATATGACTTTAGAAATTTTCAAAAATTGCACTGATAGCAAGAACAAATATTCAAAAAGGGTGGCGTTTCGTGGCACCCACTTACCGCCAAACTAATCCAATGGGGATGCCAGCACTTCGGGGAAAAACTTTGGCCCAATCGACTTCACTTCCTCTGGATTACCGAACCTTGCGATTCCATCCCCGCGGTTTCCACCAACCGTTTACCTCAATTTGAGACACTTTATCGTTTTGAGAATCCGTTAGACGCTAATAGCCGTTTCCAGAACGCAGGCTCTTGCAACATTTGTGTTGCGATCGCCCACTAGAACCTAGTCGTGCTGAGCCATAGTTTGGTCACCAAACGACCAAGCGAGAACCAGCCTGAAACATATTCAGTCTTTGGACAAGGCAAAACCAGTAATTCGCCCTCATTCGCGCAGCAGACCAAGTTGTAACGGCGATTCCAATTTGTTACCCTCCACGGATTTTCCGCTGACTTGAATTGTCTTACAATGTTCGCGAACTGGTCGTCACTTAGAAACTGGCAACCGGCGTGCGGTAGACTTCAGGCAACACCAACTAGTTGGATTGCCGATCGGTAGACTTGCTTCCATTGCATTCGTGCTAGGAGGTGAAAGTAAACGTTTGGCATGCCCTCTGATTATTGCCGACCCAATTTTGAATTGTGAAGCTATCGTGAGAACGCTTTTCTTCCATGGCAGCCAGATCGCTAGTGACAAAGCTAACGATAGGTTGCTTGTCGCGGCGGAGCAGATCTTTTAAATTCATGGGCTGCAATCTACTGGCTGTGACCGACATAGATTCAATCGATGCTTCGAACTTCGTCCAACTTCACTCGAAAACCAATGAGAACCAAGAGATGAAAAATAATACCAACCTAACGCTTCTGCTTGCCGTATGTGGCCTATTTGGGATCGCCACGTCGGCCGGCTGTGAAAACACCGACAGCACGACTGCCAACAAAACCGCCGATCATGGGCATGATCATGAAGAAGACGGCAGTCATAGCCACGATGATGATGGACACGACCATGCTGCCCATGCTGAAGAATTTGGCCCCAAAGGCGGCCACGTGATTGCTTTTGATGATTCAAAAGGCTTCGCCGAATGGACTCATAATGACAACGAAGACAAAGTAACGGTTTACCTGTTGGACGAAACTAAAAAGAGTCTACAACCAGCCGCCGTTACCAAAGCCTATTTCACATCAAAGAGTGGTGATAAATCGAAAGAGTTCGAATTGACCGCAACCGATGCTGTTGATGGAAAAGCCGCTACATTCGAACGGACTGACAAAGCTTTGTTAGTGGCGTTGAATTTGGGCGTCGATTTGACTTTAGAGACCGCCGACGGTTCGATGAAGATTTTCATCAAGCCGCACGTGCACTAAAGATCAAACCTGAACCGCCTAGAACGCTCCGTTTTTGGACACAGGGCCGATAAATCAATCATAGATAAGGAATTCATGGCGATCGGCCATGCATTCCTTTTTTTGTTGATAAATCCGCCACATTTCAACGAAATATTTGGTGTTTGTTTAGGAATCCAAAACACTTCCGTCGGCCCAAGATTACCATTGCCCCGTGGTTGGGACTGCTGGAAATAGGTATCGTATAGGAAACGCAAGACCGTCCCAACCGGCATAGTTTTTGAACCATCGGCATTTCATGTTTGGGGAAGTTTCGTTCGGATCAGGTCGCCTAAAAATCATGGTTGGCGTTGGTTTGGGTGCAGAAATTTGGTTCACATTCAGACGTTGCTCATTGACATTCGCCTAGTAAATCCAACGATTGGATTTGTGTAGTTCCAACGATTGGATTTGCGTTCATTTGAATTATTCGTTAGCAGGAGACACGACGATGCCCGATCCGCACCAACATGCTGATAGCCGTGGGTGGATTGAATCTATTCTTCGATACATTCCGGGTTTTAGTGGTTATTTGGAGAAAGGGTACCGTCGCGAAAGTGATGAATTGGCCAGAAAATGGCTGGCCGACCAACTAGATGAAGGCAAACGCGGCGTCGATGAATTGGTGAACGTACTGACTTCACAAGGCCGATTGGCGGACCTGAATCCGTGCCAGTCGTTGCACACTCAAATCGATCTGATCGTTGGCAAACTACGCTCGGCACCCGCGGGTTACAGCGGCTTTTTCGATTTCGTGCAGGTCGACGAAACTCAATTGGAAAAAGTTTACTCCATTGATATGGGACTGGTAGAAAAGGTACAACAAGCCCGACTGAAGTTGGCTTCGCTTGCTGATCGCTCCGACGAAGTGAACCTGGCCGTCCGTGAAGTCACGGGTATGCTTGAATCGATTCGCAGTTCGTTTGCCCAACGCGGTGAAATTCTTTCCGGTTTGGCTCAGACAAAATAATCGTTGAACAACTGCGCGCAGACAGCCTCCGGTAGATTATTGCCAAGCTATGTTGCAACCTTGATGTGGTTAGGCCCCGATCGTTGCCAACGATTACTTCAGCCCATTCACAATTCAATGCGTTTCTTCCAGCCGGTTTGGATGTTCAATGGCTAGATTGGCAAAGCAATCTTTCCGACCAGCGAAATTTGAACCGTATATCTCATACCGTCGTCATGCACATAAGGAATGTTCAATGGGTTTTCAATTAGAAGTCATCGATTTTTTTGACGCCTCGGGTCAGTGTTTGGTGCATCGTATCCCACCATCGGGTTCTGCCGATATCAAATATGGCGCCCAACTGATTGTTCAACAGCAGCAAGAGGCGGTCTTTTTTCGCGACGGCAAAGCGATGG
>JBDNHU010000483.1:0-5642 GCA_041688615.1 Mariniblastus sp.
CACCTGACCTTGATGCTTTTGGCGGATCGCATCGATTTGGCGAGACGACGAAATTTGCCGTTTCGATCCCCAGCAAGCCTTTAGCCTCACCGTGGACCGGGCTCTATGATAGTCGTTTTTACCGACCTAGTGTATCATCCAAGGGCAAAATGCGAAGCAAAGGTTCGACGTTGCCCATTGTAGGAAAAACCCTGCGCCGTGCACACAGCTAAGGCTAAAGTCGCTAAGTTTGTTGACAAAAACGTCAATCGTCGCTCGGCTTAGAGTGGAATTGTCCTGAATGGAATTATGCTTGTGAAATTGGAAATTTATCGGCAAGAAGACGCCGACCCCAGTCGCTTGACGGGGAAGAAGTTGGCCATCATCGGTTACGGTGCGCAAGGGCGTGCCCATGCTTTGAATGCCAGAGACAGTGGCGTGCACGTGATTGTGGGCCAGCGTCCTGGGCCCGGTTTTGACAATGCGGTTGCGGATGGATTTCAACCCGTGAGGATCGACCAAGCTTGTCAGCAATGCGACTTGATTAATGTGTTGTTGCCGGACGAAATCCATGGCATCGTTTATCATGAATCAATCGCTCCGCACTTGAATGCCAGTAAATTGTTGATGGCTTGTCATGGATTTAGTTACACCTACCGCCACATGGTGCCGCCTGCGGACGTGGATTTTGTCTTGGTTGCGCCCAAGGGAGCGGGGCCTCAGGTTCGGTCACAATATTTGGCGGGTGGCGGTGTGCCGTTTCTCATTGCGACCAGTCCAGGGGCCAGTGACGATTCATTTGAATTGGGACTAGCCTACGCCGATGCGTTGGGCGGCACTCGGGCTGGCGTCTTCAAGACAACAATTCAAGCCGAAACCGAGACGGACTTATTTGGCGAACAGGTTGTGCTGTGCGGCGGGGTTAATCAATTGGTTATCGCCGCGTTCGAAACGTTGGTGGAAGCAGGTTACCAACCCGAACTTGCTTACTTTGAATGTCTGCACGAATTGATGTTGACGGTTGATCTCATGCATCGGGGCGGTTTGGCGTACATGCGCAAAATGATTAGCAATACGGCCGAGTATGGTGACTACAGCGCCGGTAGGCGAATCGTGACCGACGAAACCAAAGCTGAAATGAAAGTGATCTTGAGCGGGATTCAATCGGGAAAGTTCGCCAAAGACTGGATGGCCGAGTTTGAAAGGGGTATGCCAAATATGCTTTCAAATCGCGAGGCCACCCAGCGGTTACCAATCGAGGAGGTTGGAGCACGCCTGAGATCCATGATGCCCTGGTTGAAGGTCTAATTCACGGAAATGGCAAGATGAAATCGTTCACCGCAAGTGGGTCTGGACCACTGAGGATGGAACCTTCGGATCAGCACCCTCTGAAGTGCTTGATAGTTTGGATTGTTTCTAGTTGGCAGTGTTTCTAGTTGGTAGTGTTTCTAGTTGGTAGTGTTTCTAGTTGGTAGTGTTTCTAGTTGGCAGTGTTTGGGTGGCAGTTGACCGCGTCTTCAATGGTCTCGGATTTAAGGTCAGAAATGCAAGTTTGGGTGGTGTTTTTCGGTACTCAATTAGCCGGTTTTGCAGCTTCAATCTGCGAACACATCGTGTGATACAAACCGTTCAATTCGAAAAGGGGCGATTTTTGCGCGAAAAATACTTGCTGACCCAATGGATACGTCAAACTTCAGGCTTAGACGTCGAACTTCTGGCTTAGACTTGGCGTACAATAGAAACAGCAAAGACCAGGACCTTTGTTAGCCGCGACCAATGAGAGTTGAATTTTAGCCTTGCAGGCGAACGGGTTATTTGGGTTCAATAGACATGCTTGGTAGCCAAAGGTTTGGCTTAAGCGGGCGGCGTTCATTTGGAATTGGAATCGAAAGCAATGATCAAACAACAAGGAAATCGCTTGGCAGGACGTTTTTCCAAGGCAAGTCGAATGGCTGGTGATGTTCAAGCTGAAAGCTTGATCCCTGGTTCCTTGTGGTTAGATTTAACGAATCGCTGGGCGATCTTGGTGCTGTCCTTAGGATATTTTAGTGCAGCATTTGCAATGGAATCGGTTGCAAGCGATGTTGACAACCCAATTGCCTTTGCAGTGTCTGGGGAAGTCGTCGTTGGGGATGAAGATGTAAGCCAGGGGCAAGCAGTATTGGATGATGAACTGCCCGAATCAGCGTCGCTAAAAAGAAACGAACGGCTGCGTGATTTGCTGACTATTACTTTGGGTGAGAATAAACAGGAGCAGCGCACCGGTGATGTTTTGTTGGAAGCGGTAGACGGAAGTTTGCTTTTTGAAGACGAACTTGGCCACCTATTATTGTTGAAGAAGACGGATGTGGTCAAACGCGAAGAGAAAGTTCGCGTGCCTCAAATCACCGCGGAACAATTGGAACAGCGATTGAAGGCGGAACTGCCCGCTGGCTTTAGAATTCTTAAAGGGCGGCATTACACGTATTGTTACTGGACCGATCAGGACTATGCCCAATGGGTCAGTGTCTTATATGAACGGCTTTACACTGGCTTCAATAATTACTGGGACAATCGCGGGTTCGAAACCGAAGAGGCGGAACGTCCTTTAGTGGTATTAATTTTTGCCAATCGTCAACAGTACGACCGCTTCGCTCGTTTAGACATGAAGGCCGAGCCCACCGGGATCATTGGTTACTATCACGTTTTGCACAACTGGGTGGTTATGTATGACTTGACCGCTGATGGGCAATTTGGCAATCGGGATCGTGATTTAAGTCAAGTCTTGTCACATCCTAACGCATTGCCCATGGTCGCCACTATCGTTCATGAAGCGACCCATCAATTGATGTTCAATAACGGGATGCAGCAACGCTTGGCTGATATTCCGCTGTGGGTTAGTGAAGGTTTAGCGGTTTATTTTGAAGCCCCAGATCTTCGTAGCAAGAAAGGCTGGAAGGGAATTGGGCAGATCAATATTTTGCGTTATGGTCGAGCGAAAAGTTACTTGCGGCAACGTCCGGTCAATTCGTTGACGACATTGATCCAAGACGACAAACGTTTTCGAGACCCCGGAGGAACATTAGACGCCTATGCCGAAGCGTGGGCGTTGAACTTCTTCTTGCTCAAACGCTTTCGAAAACAGTATCAAGATTACTTGCAGGCGTTATCGGCAAAGTCGCCCTTGGATATCGCTAAACCCGAGGAGCGAATTCAATTGTTCGAAGAGAAGTTGGGTAAGTCCGTGGCAGAAATTGATAACCTGTTTTTGAAGTTTCTTATTGACCTCAGGTAGTTGGTTTCAAAGTCATGCACCCCGTTGGGTCGCTTGCCAGGTTGGGATACTTGCCCAAATGGCTTAAGTTGGTTTGCTTAGGAAGCGTTGGCAAGTAAGTTACGGGGTTGGCGGAACTTTCCAAGCCGTCTGTTGCCGCAAAACACGAGGGCTCTTGGCTTGGTAGACTTTTGAATTCGCAAAGTTATTCAGGGACCGTTGCTTGGGGTTTTTGACGCAAATTTCATGAATCTGATGGTTAGCAGACTTTTCCATTTGAATATTTGCTTGGTTCAAATTCTTAAAATTCGGACCAAATACAGGCGTTGTTCTGCTAATATCGCCCACGACGGTTGGTTGTCGTCAAATAATTACGGAATCTAGTGACCGGTTTGCCAATTGCATGCCAAAGTTTTGGCCGATTCGCATTGAAATTGATTGTACAACTTGTGATCCTATTATTTGTAAGAACGGTCACTATCGTTTGCGTCGTCGATTGGGGTAGGCGATTGGGGTAGGCGATTGGGGTTAATGTGTGCGGGTAAGCGACCTGCCCAGTGCGTAACGTTGGGGCGTTGACCGGCGTGGGATCGAGTCATTTTTTTCGGCGGCCACCGGTAGATCGGTCTTGTGCTAGGAAACCGGACCCAACCACAACCGTGAACCTATTTGTTATTAGAGAATTGGGATTGAATTTAGATGACGTTTCGTGAACCAACTCAAGAAGAACTTGCCGCTCATCTTCAACAAATTGTCGAATCACCGTCTTATCGCTTGGCGTATCGCGACAGTGATTTCTTAGGCCGTGTGGACAGTCGTCCGCTGCGTTTGCAAATGGAATTGCTGAAGCCAGAATTGCTTCTTCAGGAGAACGGCGTCACGTCCATGGTGGTGTGTTTTGGTGGCACGCAAGTTATGTCCAAAGTGGATGCGGAGGGTTTATTGGACCAGGCATCAAAAAAGTTAGCCTGTGATCCGGAGAATCAGGAATTGCTGCGGGAAGTGACGGTTGCTAAGGCGAAGGTGAAGAAGTCCCGCTACTACGAAGACTGTCGAACCTTTGCCCAAATCGTTTCCACTCGATCCAAGACCGACGTCCAACAAGACTTTTTGGTTTGCACCGGTGGTGGTCCCGGTATCATGGAGGCTGGGAATCGCGGTGCTTATGAAGTTGGGGCGCGTTCGGTGGGACTGAACATCACTTTGCCTTTTGAACAAGTTCCCAATTCTTATGTCACACCCGAGTTATGTTTTCAGTTTAACTATTTTGCCCTGCGGAAAATGCACTTTCTATTCCGAGCGATGGCGATCGTTTGTTTTCCGGGCGGCTTTGGAACGCTGGATGAATTGTTTACCGCGTTGACTCTGCGGCAAACGTTACGCATGCAAGCGATTCCTATTATTCTTTATGGCAAAGATTATTGGAACAACGTGATCAACTTCCAATTCTTGGCAGACGAAGGCGTCATTCGCGACGACCACATGGACCTGCTGGACTATGCCGATACGCCCGAGGAATGCTGGAAGATTGTGGTCGACTGGTACATGTCAAAGGAAAACGACTAGCCGAAATCGGGCCTCGGCGAAGTTGACCAACATAACTGCGTTTCATTTCGTTTGGCACGAACGGGTTCAGCAGGATTTTTTTTTGCAAAAGCGAAGCAAGACGGTCCGCTTCTGACCTAAATACGGGTACATTTTCGGAGCGATTTTCAACTGCTAATTTTGAATCAAATTCATTTGCAAGCTGAAATTTCGATTCGGCTACCTCGGGTATTGGCAACGGCAATTCGGTCGCCCATGTACGCGGGTTGCGGGAACGCCGGTTGTTGGTAAAAATGTCGGTCTGGCCTGATTTTAAAAATGATTGGCTTGGCTGTTTTTTGTTTATTCTTACTGGTTGTGAAAAGGATTGATCAGATGCCCAAATTGACCGTTGAAGGTGTAGGCGAATTTGATGTCGACGCAGGGAAGCGATTGGTATTGGCTTTAACCGAAGACGCAAAAGTTGATCAATTGCATGCCTGCGGTGGAAACGCTCGGTGCACAACTTGTCGTGTAGAAATGGTTGAAGGTGAAACTCAAAGCATGACTCAAGCGGAGAAGGACTGCCTAACCGCTCGGGAAGTCACTGGCGTTCGTCTTAGTTGCCAGATGAAGTGCGATGCAGATATGAGCGTGCGAATCATCAGTCGGTTCGAAGGCAGCGGCCGCAAAGATTCTGGTTCACCCTGCAACCCGGAAATTCAGCCCGAACCGGTCTGGACCAGCAAGTAATACTTCCCAACGCAGGCAGTAGCGTCCGTTGACTTGTAATGATTGTTGCGGGTAGGGCAGACTTATCGGCCGCGAGTGCACTTTTGAGATCGAAGATTTCGAATTATCACCTCGGCCGCTTGGGTGTTAGCCA
>JBDNHU010000484.1:0-11680 GCA_041688615.1 Mariniblastus sp.
GACAGTTTCATCCGCTCGGTAACCACTTGCTTACAAGCCGATTCGACCACGCCGCTGCCGATCGGAAACTGCTGCTGCTTCATCGCAAAGTAATTCATGTAGCGTTTCTGATTTTTCAAGTAACCGACCGCTTTATTGAAACCCACATTAAAACCAAGGCATTGCGATTTCAATTTCCGGACAACCGCTACCCGGCTCGATCTTACTTTCGGTTTGGGGTCGTGGCGACACGTTGGATTCTGCCTGAAAGCTCAGGCCAAACAGAATTGGCGTTTGCAGAAGCCTCAAGACTGCGCTAGTTTCAGCACCATCGGTTCGCCCCCGTTGCGTAGTTCTTGCCGCAACGTCAAAAACTTGTGGATGCGATCTCAACCTTCCATTTTCAGCCAGGTGCTTGACCGAAGCGACTTCAGCCGCCGAGTCTTCGGGTCACCTACTTGTCGTTGGGCCGTCGAAGTTTTTCGCCTCTAGGCTTACATTGTTGCTTGGAAGACAATGCACGCTTGGTCAGCCCATTGCCTGGATAGGGCTTGGCAAGATATGACTGGCTAAGTTTCAAATTGCAACCGATCGCCTGTTTCCAAGAACCCTGGGCAAACGATTGTCTTTGGGCCATTGGTTCCTAGATTTAATAGAAAGTGAAGTTAAAAACGATGGGAAGCATTGAAAAGCCCTCGCCCGTGTTGATGTTCTGTGCGGTCTATGGCCAACAACCCGAAAGCCTACAATGGGCCCGATTGCAGATGGTCAAGACTTGGGGACCGATCGCGTTGGCCAGCACCGAAATGCAATTCCAAGACACTTCCTATTACGAAGCGACAATGGGTGCGAACTTACGCAAGCAGCTGTTGGCCTTCCATCATTTGCGGGCTCCAGAAGACTTACCCCCGACCAAAATACAGTCCAACCAATGGGAGAAACAGTATCTGGAGAGTGGAACATTCGACGTCCAACGGCCGGTGAATATCGACCCAGGCTATGTAACACTTGCGAAACTTGTCTTGGCCACAACTAAGGATCGTGATCACCGTTTGTATTTGGGGCAGGGCATTTTTGCGGAAGTCACCTTGCACTACAAACACGGGCAATGGAGGTCCGATCGCTGGACATACCCGGATTTTCAGCGTCCCGAGTATCATCAGTTCCTAGAACAATGTCGCGAACTTCTGAAGGGCAAGTTGCGAGTCACCAACGACCCGATCAAGGCTTCGCAACAGATTACCGGTTTGATTGTCGATCCGCTGACCGGCGTCTAGAATGAGAGGATCGCCTTGGGGCTGGGGACGTTTTCTGTGGTAGCGACATTTTGTAAGGTCAAGTGAATGCTCTCTGGTTGGTTCCAATACTTTCTGGTAATCGGTGGAACCTGCGGGCCAGCCTTTGTAATGTCTCTAATTCTGACTTGGTTGATGATCCGTTGGTCGCCGGCCCTGGGTCTGGTCGATCGCCCAACGGTCAGAAAGAACCACGGGAAAGTGACGCCGATGGGTGGCGGCATTGCCATCGCCGGTGCAACCCTGTTGTGGTTTGGGTTGTTCAGCCTAACAATCCTGTTGATTTCGAGTAGCCAAGCGATACGAGATCAAGTTCCAGAATTTGTCGCGGTCCATATCGCTGGCGCGGTTTCCAAATTGGATTCGCTGTGGTTAATCCTAGTCGCGGCGGCGACCATTTGTCTTGTGGGTTTGATTGATGACCGACGAGGCTTGCCATGGCAAGTTCGTCTGCTGATGCAGTTCGGAATTGCCGGCTTCTGCGTGTGGTGGCAAGGCTGGGCGTTGACCGCATTTATCAACATTCCCGTTTTGACTGGCGGCCTTAGTATCCTGTGGATCGTTGCCCTGATCAATTCGTTCAACATGTTGGACAACATGGACGGATTGTCGGCGGGGGTGGCGATGATTGTCAGCATCAGTTTGGCAGCTTTTTTGATGGTGACGGTGGAAGCGACCAACGGAGCACCTCAATATTTTGTTGCAGGTCTACTTTGGGTGCTGGCCGGTTCGTTGGGGGGCTTTTTGTTTTTCAACCGAGCGCCGGCTAAGATTTTCATGGGCGATACAGGCAGTTTGTTTGTTGGCTTTCTGATCGCAGTGGCCACATTGTTGGCAACTTACACGGGCTATCAATCCCTTAGTCCTCATCGAATCTTGGCCGCACCCATTGCGTTAGCGGTTCCCTTTTATGACATGATCAGCGTCGTAGTGATTCGCCTTCGCGAAGGCCGCAGCCCGTTCCAAGCCGATCGCTGCCACTTGTCACATCGTCTAGAAAATATGGGAATGAAACGCTCGACGGCAGTCTTGACGATTTACGTTTTGACCGGCATTTGTTGTCTGTGTTCGATTACCCTCAGCTTCGTCGATGGATACGGTGCGGTTTTGCTATTGGCCATTGTTCTGTTGATCTTATTGTTGGTGGCTATGTTGGAACAGACAGGATCGCGCTCAACGGACTTGCAAAAAAGCAGCGAAACGTCAACACTTGAGACATCCGAACCGGCGAATTGACGTGCGTGTTGTTGTTTCAAATCCCACCTGGTCGGCTGTTCCATTTCTATCGCTAGTTGCCGAACGAAAAATCTACCATGGCAAAATCGAAAGAAACAAGAAGGAAGAAATCCAAGGCGGTTAGGCCCAAGAATTCTCCTGCCCATTCTGCCAGCCCAGCGGGCGATAATACTGCGGGCAATAACACGGCGGGTAACGACGCGATTGGTAGTAACGCGGGGGCAATGGCAGCGAACACTAGGGTGGGCAGTCGAAATGATCGATCCATGAATTTATTGGCAATCATGGCAGTTTCACTCTTGTCGGTAAGCATATTTCTACCGACTGAAAATTGCGTGCAGTCGGGCGCGGGCATGTTGGTGGTGCTGCTTTGGTTTGTACTCTTTGCCGCGTATGGGTTAGTCAAACTAAATCAGATCAAACCAGAACAGGAAGTGTTCCAAGGGTTGTTTTCTGAGCCAAAGTTATGCTTAGCGGACTATTTCTTCTTTGGACTGTTCGCATGGCATACGGTCAGCGGACTGCAAGGCATCGCTTACCAAACGCTAGAACCACGACCGGCAATCCATTTGATCTGGCAACAGCTAAGCATGGCCATCATCTATGCCGCAGGAAGAACGCTTTTCTCGAACCGACAACGGTGGCCGATGGCTGCGTTGGCGATGGTGGCGGGCACGTTGGCGATTGCTCTTTTTTCATGGTATCAATATTTGGTCACCATTCCTGACCTGCACTTTCAATACCAAACCGCAAGTGAAATCCAAAAGCAGCAAATGTTACTGCAGGGCGGCGTTAGTGATGCCCTGCCAGGTTCCCGAATGCGGCAACTATTTGAAAGTCGCCTTTTCAATCGGGAACCGTTTGGCACGTTTACCTTGGCCAATTCGCTGGCGGGCCTGTTGGTTCCAATGACCGTGATCGCCCTGGTCGCAACCGTCAATGAACTGACGCGACGGCGACGGGCATTGGCTACCACATGGGGCATTGCTTGGCTGATTTTAGCGGGTTGCTTGGCGCTTACCAGTTCCCGCACGGGAGTGCTTTCGGTGGTCCTGATCAGTTTCCTGTTTGTCATGGCAGCGACGTTTTTCAAACGCAAGAGTTCTGCCAAAAAGGGCGCAGCATTCGACGTCGTGGCGACAACTGGCCCAACCAAATTGTCGGACGCGACCCATCCGAACGACCAGGAAACATCGAATGCTTTTTTAGCAAGCCAGGCCGAGTCTACCAACGCGGGTCGCAAAACCAACTGGGTCAAGCTTGGCGTTGTAAGCATGTTGGTATTGCTGCCGATCCTCATTGTGGGCTGCCTTTGGGCACTGGGGCAATCGGATTCGCGGTTATGGTCGAGTGCTCCGGAGTCGATTCGGTACCGACTTGAGTATTGGATTGCATCGGCAAGGATGATTTTCCATTTTCCCGTATTTGGCTGCGGTCCGGGAAGCTTCCAATCCTGTTACGCCGCATTTCAATTGCCTCAATCCAGTGAAACGGTTTCGGATCCTCACAATGCCTGGATCGAATTAACCGCGACCGCTGGAATTCCGGCTGGATTATGTTTCATGCTGGGCGTGACTTGGGCCATCGCCAGTCACTGGCCTAGCAAATGTAAGAATGGCCAAACGCGGGGTGCTATCACTGTTAACTCAAACGACGGAATCGGGCAAGTTCTGCTTCCGGCACTGGGCTTGATCGCAGCGTCGCTGATTGGTTTGGCCGTATCATGGTTATACGGATTAATGCCTGGCCCCTTATGGCTTATTCTCGCTTGTGTCGGCGCAGCAACGTGCTGGGCAAGTATTGGATTGGTGCTTGAGGGTCGTGAGGCAAATCCTTCTGGCTTGGCCGATCATTCATCATCGCTGGCAGTCGAGCAATGGCCTAAATGGGGCATGGCTGCCCTGCTTGTTCATCTGTTTGCATCCGGAGGGATCAATTACCCCGCGATTGGACAGTATGTATTCTTCTTGGCAGGGATTTGCATCAGTCAAACTAGAAACGCCCACGGGTTCCCAGGAAGTTCCAAGCCGACCGGTGGTCGTGTGTCTTGGATGATTTTAGTTGGACTTTCGATGTTGGCAGCCACTTACGCTTATTACTTTGACATCCTGCCGGTCATGCGATCAAACTTTTCTTTACAGCGATCGAGTGACAATTTGGCCATGGGCAATCTCAGTGCCAGCGGCAGATTCCTGCGGAATGCGGTTGCCGAAGACCCCTACAATAGCGAAGCACGTTCTCAATTGGCGATCACATCTTTTCTTCAAAGCATGGATCCGAAAAACAATTCGAATCAAGCATCGCAGATCGAACAACTTTTCCAGGATGCTGCAGACCTTCGACCTTTCAGTTCACCACTGCGGATTCGATTTGCCGAAACCTTTTTGACAGCGGCTTGGCGAAAAAGTTTAACCGATGCAAAATCTCCACAGGTCAGTCAACTATTGGAACAAACTGCCACTTGGCTACAGGCAGCCATTGCTAGAAAGCCCACTGATGCAAGGCTGTTGGCACAACGGTCGTGGTTGAAATGGCAGCAGGGTGATCAAACCACTGCCGTCCGTTTGGCAGAACAAGCCTGGTCCATCAGTCAACAATCTCCCCACGACGATTTAAAACTACAGCGACTCTGGTTCACCGCCTGGCACCTTTCCAAACAGGATTCGGAAAACGCAAACTTCACCAAAGACCAAATCAAGCCAGCGGATCTGGAAACCTCAAACGCTCCTCAATTCAATGCTGCGGCCTGGGTCCAATGGGTCAAGTCAAAGAAGTGACCGGCGATCAACCGCGATCTTTGCCGCTATTGCTGAACTAACAGCGCCTGGCATTGGGAGGCCCGCGTCCGAAAGCCGGAGGGAAATGAAAACCTCAGCGGCCGGGAAGTTTGTATCCAGCGGTCGAGTGTCGCAGCACCAGCCCAGTTGATTGGCAGGCCGGGCCATTGACAAGAATGGCCCGAATCATTGATACAGGTCGACCCAAATCGCAAATGCCAGCGATTGACGTTACGGCCAAGTGACAGCTTGGCGATTAACTTCCAGGCAAGATCGGGTAGAATGGTTTTTGGGCGGCGCCGCAGCAATTTTGGTCGACTCGGGGAAAATCTATCTCAAGTCTTGATCAACCGTGCAAGCAGGTTTCTGCCGCGTCGGGAACATAATCGACCAACAGGGGCGAATCGCCTTGAGCTCGAAACCGCAAGCTCGAAACCGCAAGCTCCAAACATCACATCAAGTCTTAAGTGGCCAATCCAATGAATCGACTCCAAAACAAACTACGATCCGCGCAAGCAGAGCGACAAGGCTTTGCCAAGTTGATTATGGTGATCGCGTTGGCGATTACAATTGGATTCTTGGGATCCTACCTGGACTATCAAAATAACATCAGCGGCGTCCAAGAGAACTTTCTGGTCAAACAATCTTCCAGCGTAATTGACGCCGTGGTGACTGATTCTAAAACCAATGAGCGTACCGAAGTTGGTTTAACTCGATTTCCAATTCTGGAAGTCGTGGGCGGTGACACTTACGATTTTGGGTACACCGAAAAAGGCGTTGAACTCGAGCATACTTTCGTAATTCGCAACGACGGTAATGAACCGTTAGAATTACGTTTGCAGGGTGTCACCTGCAAGTGTTTATCCATGGGACTTGAGAAAGATGATGTCACAACGGTACAACCAGGTGAAGTGTTTGACGTAAAGTTGAAATGGCGAAGTGACAAAGATAGTGAGCGATTTGAACAGCAAGCCCGGATAAAGACTAACGATCCTCATCCGCGACGCGGCGTCTTAAAATTGAAAGTGACGGGGAAGATCGTTTCACCGATCAGAGCAGTGCCGGACCAATTAGGCGTAAGCAACGTGGTTGCTTCAGCGTCTTCTCGCTTTTCGTTTAACGTATATTTTTTCGATACGAAACAACTTAAGGGCAAAGACATCAGCATCAAAGAGATCCGGTGCGACGATCCAGTGTTGCAAGAAAAATTGAAATTCGATTGGACGGTGCTCAGCGAAGACGAATTGAGACTGGAAGACAAGAGTGCCTATGGTTACCGGATTGTTGGCGAGATTCCTCGGGGAATGCCGATGAACAACTATTCGACCGTTCTTACAGTCGAGACATCAGAAGGAACCAACACGCTGGTCAGTTTTTCAGTGCAGGTAAAGGCTCCTGTTAGCATTCGTGGTCTAGTCGGCGACCGCGAGAACGTGCGATTCTTCGAAGAAGCAAAACTGATTGACTTCGGGCTTATCAGATCCAACCAAACTGCGGAACTGGACCTGATCTTCTTTTACCGAACGGATGAAAAGGATCTGAAATTCGAATTGGACCCCGTAGTGCCGGCAGGATTATTGGAAGTGAAACTTAACAGTGTCCAGGCCAATGCCAATGGCGCGATGGTTCGCATGTCGGTAAAGGTTCCCAAGGAGTGCCCGACGGTTCAACTAAGTGGGCCCGATAAGTCAAAGATGGCTAAGATCACTTTGCAGTCATCTTCAACAGAGGCCCCAGAAATTTCGCTTTACGTTTCCTTTTCCAAAGAATGATTCCTAAGACCTGTCTCGACCGGTGATGGCTCGACCGGTGATTCCCGGAAGAGACGTCGGAATCACGGCGAAGTTGCCCGCCTGGACCGCCAGTCCAGGCTGACGTAAGCCACTGCGACAAAGTGGCTGACGTTTTGAACATTGCCGTCGGTGTTCTAGGGCTAAGGTCAAGCCCGACGACTGAAAGTGGTGGTGGCGTTTGCTTGGTGGCGATTGGCGGCATTGCATGAAAGACTGGTTCAACCGTGTCGCTCGGGCAGCGGAAAGACAGAACGTGCGGCCTACCGGATTCTTGACAATTTTGCGATGTCCGGGCAATAATTAAGCCAGAACTGAACACGCTGCCAGCATTGAATCACTATAGGATATGTAATTGTGATTCTTTAGAATTCCAGCGGGGCTCTTGCATCAATAAACGTGGCAGAATGGCCAGCCCATCGTTTGATTCAAGTAACACATCTTGCTGATTGTTGGGCCCGGGCAGTATCGAGGACCACGGTGTCTGACAAAACGGTGTCTGACAAAACGGTGTCTGACAAAACGGTGTCTGACAAAACGGTGTCTGACAAAACGGTGTCTGACAAAAATACTGCGGGACAAAATCCAACGACATTTCTTCAATGCGTTGATAAAGAAGCCGAAAAGCGTTTTACGGAGTGGACAATGAAGGCAACGGGTCAGTTTCCTACAATTGGATCGTCAAATACGAACTGTGGCATTTCGAATCAGCCTGTGGTCGCGAAAAAAATGTTGCAACCTTGCTTATTGCTTGGGCTAGTATTGTTGGCGTCAGTCCTAGGTTGTGGTGATGCTTCAACACCAAGTAACGCGTCCACCTTTGAACCGGTCAGTGCTACTTCATTGACGTTGGTAAAATCGACCACGCCAGGAACGGAAGAACCTTACAGCGTCCCCCCGGTTCGGGAAAACGATCCGCAACCAACGACAGCATCGTCAGACAAGCCGCGGACGTGGCCCCGTAATCCAGCCTACAACCAAGCAGTCAAGTCGCTAATCAATGGCTCGTCAGCCGAATCTGAACATAATCGAGCAAGCGACTTGAGGGCGACTGAGGACGAATTTGAACCCCTGTACGTCGATTGGCCCAAGCCTGAACTGCTGTTCTTTATTAGCGGTCGACAGCATGGTTATATCGAACCATGTGGCTGTGCAGGACTGGACCAAATGAAGGGCGGATTGCTACGAAGGCAAGCGGCGATCAACGAATTAGAAGCCAAGGGCTGGCCAGTGCTTAAGCTTGATTTGGGCGATCAAATTCAACGACTTGGACCGCAAGCCCAGATAAAACTTGAATCAACTTACAAGGCGTTACGCGGCATCATGAAGTACGATGCCATTGGCATGGGGCCAGGCGAACTACGAGCCGATTCATTTCAAGTATTGGGAACTCTTCTGAATACTTCCTCCAATGATGAAGTGTCAACTCCGTTCGTCTCAGCGAATGCCTCAATTTTTGATGATAGCGATGCAATCAAGCCTTATATTGTGCTTGAAAAAAATGGCCGCAAGGTTGGCGTCACTTCCGTTGTGGCCTCCAAATTTTTCAACGGCCTGGGCGACATGACTGCCGATGATCGTGACACTAAGGTCTTTGCTCCAGAAGTAGGAATCGCAAAAATATTGCCTCAATTGATGGCGGAAAAATGTGATGTTCACGTTCTTCTGGCATTTGTGCCAGAGGAAGATAGCATTGAATTGGCCAAGAAGTTTCCGCAGTTTCATTTCATTGTCAATGAAGGCGTGGAAGGCGAACCTATGGGTAAGTTGGATTATGTTCGCGTCGGAGAACGCAGTGTGGCGGTTATGCAAATGGGCTACAAAAGCATGTTTGCCGGTGCCATTGCAATCTATGCCGATCAAGACAACCCGGTACGCTTCCAGAAAATCCCGCTCGATCATCGCTTCAAAGACACCGAAGAGATGAAGGCAGTTTTCAAAAATTACCAAATGGAACTTCAAAAGAAAGGTTTGCTTGGCTTAGTCGGGCAACCCGTAACTCACCCTTCTGGCTATTCCTATATCGGATCCGAAGCATGTAGCGACTGCCACGAGGCGGAATATGAAATCTGGAAAGAAGGAACCAGTCAATGGAAAGAAAAACACCCGGGAGAGCCTGGCCCTCATTCACGTGCGACGGCAGACTTGGTGCTGCCGGGCGAACGAACCTGGGTCGCTAGGAATCATGATCCCGAATGTTTAAGTTGCCATGTGACGGGATGGAATGCACAAAAATATTTTGCTTATAAATCTGGATATTGGGAACACGACAAGGACAGCATCCTCTACGGAAGTGGGTGTGAAAATTGTCATGGACCGGGCAGTCGGCATGCCGAAATTGAAAACGGAGCGGATGCGGACGACCTGGAAAAAGAAAATATCTTGAAGCAATTGAGGATCAAAAAAGAAGTGGCCAAAGAGAATCTCTGTTCCACTTGCCATGACTTGAACAATAGCCCCGATTTCGAATTCGAATCATATTGGCCAATGATTGCCCACTAGGGCATCCAAACGGCCAACCGATTGGTATCGCGTCGGCTGCTGATTCTAGAACGAAGAAAGTTTGGTTTGCGTAGTCAGACAAGGTCCCGAACGGCCAGCCCACGGGCGAAACAAGTACACAGAAGTGGGTACTAAGTTCACGTTAAGTTTGGGACACTGTCGTTTTGCGAGCAAGCGTTTTGGCGTCGGGTACGCCAAGTCTACGTCTGCGAGCGTTGGATTGTGTCGAAATTACCGCCTGCGATTCTTCTAACTGCTGCCCATTCAAAGAACCTATTATCGTCTATACTGTGACGTTTGAAAGTAGCGAATATTGAGCCACAGAATATTGAGCCACAGAATATTGAGCCACAGAATATTGAGCCACAGAATATTGAGCCACAGAATATTGAGCCACCTTGGCGTAATTTGGATAGCCAGCGACGGCCCACACCGAGTCACCTTATGAATCTACCCGATCCTGAAAAACCTGTCGCTCAATTAGTTGGCAAACAACTGGGCGACTACCGAATCCTAAGTCGCTTAGGACGCGGAGGCATGGCTCAGGTTTATCTTGCTGAACAGCTCTCCTTGTCTCGCCTGATCGCGCTTAAGGTACTGAAGCCAGAACTTGCCAAAGACCCGTCCTATATTAGTCGTTTCAAGAACGAAGCCAGGGCTGCCGCAGCCTTGGTACACGCGAATATCGTGCAAATCTTTGAAGTCGGCGAATGCGAAGGATTCCAGTACATCGCCCAAGAGTATGTTTCGGGGATGAACCTTAGCCAGTACCTGCGACGGCACGGAGCGGTGTCGCCATTGATGGCCGTTAATGTGATGACGCAAATCGCATCTGCCCTCAAGAAAGCCAAAGCATTAGGTGTCGTCCATCGTGACATCAAGCCTGAAAACATCATGCTGTCGACCGAGGGAGAAGTCAAAGTGGCCGACTTCGGTTTGGCCAGATTGACCACGGCAAACCAGCGAACCGATTTGACTCAAATTGGAATCACGATGGGTACGCCGCTCTACATGAGTCCAGAGCAAATCGAAGGCGGTGCGGTGGACCATCGCGCCGATCTCTACTCATTTGGCGTCACTTGCTACCACATGCTGACCGGGCAAGCCCCGTTTCGTGGCGAGAACCCCATTAGTGTGGCGATTCAACATGCCAAAGAACAGGCATTACCCATAGCCGACCAACGCCCTGATATTCCGCCGGTGTTGATCGCAGTCGTTGAGAAGTTGATGGAGAAAAAGGCGAACGACCGTTTTCAAGATGCAGGCCAGGTCTTGGAAGCCTTGCGAGAAGTGGAAGTGGATACTTCCCCCGCGAATTGGCAAGACTTGCTGCGACATTTACAACAGTCCGGTTCGTATTCGGTTGACATTGGATCGCTTTCACAAACTCAGTCGATGGCCACACGACGGCTTGAAACACTGATGCATGGCCCCCGTCCTGGAGAGACCCTTCGGAACTGGACGATTGCGGCTTTGGCATTGCTGGTGGCACCCTTGATTTTGGGAGCGGTCTGGGCTGGCTGGACAGCGCCGCAATCGATCGTGCAGAAAACGAAGACGCAACCCCTGTCGCTGCCAAGGAAAGAAACAGTCGCCGACCAGTACATGTACGCCTTTTTCCAGAACACCGAAGAAGGCTGGAAGTCGGTCATTGACTATTTTGATCAAAGCAGCCAAGAACCTGCGGTCTTGGACAAGTTGTATATCCGCTGGGGCGAGGAACGCCTGGCCGAATTTTACATGAAGAACAAACTTTGGAAACAGGCCGAACGGATCTATCAAGACTTCGCAGGCTATGAACCTGGCCAGCGAGCGAGGATTATTGGCGATTACGGCGTTGCCATCAGCCAGTACCACCAGGGGGATCCCACCGCAATCAATCGCTTACTTTCAGAACGCGAAGACCCGGAACTGACCCGTTCCCTACGCGAACATCTGCAGAATATTCGGCGGGAAAAAGCTTCAGCCCAATAAAGTCACAAGCGCAACTTCGGTCGGCGCAACTTCGGTCGGCGCAACTTCGGTCGGCGCAACTTCGGTCGGCGCAACTTCGGTCGTCAAATTTTCGTTCGGCGAATTTTCGGTCGTCGCAAGTCATGTC
>JBDNHU010000485.1:0-10779 GCA_041688615.1 Mariniblastus sp.
CAAAGGTGCCGGACAAGATCGTTGCCAAGGCTGGTTACTTCTAAAAATAGTCGACCACCGTACAGATTTGAAAAAACAAACCTTCGCCCCAGAACATGTCTGCAGGCGAGTAAATTGTCATCGCCGGACTGATTAGAAGAAGCTTGCTTCAACAATCCAAACAAACTAAAATCGGTCCACGTGGTCTGGCCTTCGGCTGAGAATCGATATCTAAAACTTGATCAATTTCCGAGTGTGTAATGATCGAACTGCGGGAGTTCGCTTCCAGGTTCAAACCATCTTTAGGAGGCTGCTGGGCAAGTCTTGGGCTCTGTCTTGGGCTCAGTTCTACATTTCAAAATTTACCTTATGCGACACAAGTCATGTGCCGGCAAAGCTTTGCGAGAATCTTTCCTTAAAAAACGCAGCAGAATATTCAGCGTTCTGGATATTCTGCAAACTTGACCCTGTATATTCTGGTAAGCGATTAAGCAAGAACTTTATTTTGAAAACAGCCGAGTTGACACCACAAAAGCCTTGACTCAAGGTCAATGATATGCAGAACTTAAAAAGCAAATCCACAGCGGATAGGCAACCGTCTGTATGCTATAGGTTACACCCATTAAATGAACAAATCCGAGTTCTCAAAACTTTACGAGCGAGTCCAACGATCACCTGACGCTGTGTATCGAAAGGCAAACGTGGGTTTTGCTCAATCGAATAAATTTCCCGACGGTTCTTCAACAAATCTTGAAGTGATCGGAATCAAGGCCCCCGAGGTACTTGAAGACGAACTGCTTACTCTTTTCATTTGGCTTTGGAGCATGAAAGATTATTTGAAAGCACTATGTGCAACTCGCGGAATCGCAGGAAGCGAAATCGAACAGATCGAACAGATCGAACAGATCGCAAATGTCGAACGACCTCTCTCGATAGTCGCGGACATTGCCAATCGCGCTAAACATGGTGTGCTCAGCAAAAGCCGAAGTGGTGATTTCGCTAAACTGCAACACGTGAGTATTTCGATACCGCAGTCTGCGGTGGCGACCGGACACACCAGTGCCAGACACACCAGTGCCAGACACACCAGTGCCAGACACACCAGTGCCAGACACACCAGTGCCAGGCATTGGAGTGACCGGACACACCAGCGGACACACCAGTGCCAGGCATTGGAGTGGCGCAACGACTTCAGGCCGGAGGCCGACATAGGAACTGCCGGGGCCGTCAGGCCCCGGAACCTAGGAAAACGACTATCTAGCCCGGAGGGCGATACAACGACTACCTAGCCCGGAGGGCGATACAACGACTACCTAGCCCGGAGGGCGATACAACGACTATCTAGCCCGGAGGGCGATACAACGACTATCTAGCCCGGAGGGCGATACAACGAATCTAGCGAATGGTGTCGCCCTCCGGGCTTCGCAGAACCACTGTGCAGTAATCCGGTGGCTTACGCCACCGGCAGTCTATATGCCGGCCTCCGGCCTAAGACTGCACAAGAACTAGCAACAGCCCACACACCAGTGGCTGACATTGGAGTGCCAGGCATTGGAGTGACGGAAAGCGTTCAATTTTTACCCTTGCCAATCTCCCGTTGCCAAGTGATTGGCAACGTTATGTCGCTTAAGGAATCCGAATGGTAGGAACTCCGTTCAAACGCGGCTTCGACATGCTCTTTCGTCAGATGAATGCAGTGGGTGACCCCGACTGCCTGCCCGCAATGAATTGAAATGGTCGTCATCGGAGAGCGTCCGAAGGCCGCAAAGGGAAGCAAAGTGGCTCATCCGACTAAAGCGTGCGCGGTATTGAGGACCGGGGTTTTTGCAGACACGACTTTAGCTGGACAGCGCCACCGCCTTCATCTTTTGCGTGCTGCTCCATAGCTACTGCGTTTTTGCAGACACGACTTTAGCTGGACAGCGCCACTTCACATGGGTTTGCCCGTCAATCGCGGGGTTTGCGTTTAATCAGCCGATTTGGCGTTAGCCACGGTTTTCGTGGGCAGAACCGTGGGCAGAACCGTGGCTAACGCCAAAACGGCTGATACTAGCCCACACACCAGTGCCGGGCATTGAAGTGGCTAATCTCCGAGGTGGCGTTGATCACCGACTTGGGAAGACTTACGGTTGGCTGCATTTGGCAAGCTGGTTCATTTGGTAAGCTGGTTCATTTGGTAAGCTGAGCCTAATTGTTGCTACTGCTGGCGGTTGGATCGCAGGATGATTCGAGTACGTAGGATTTCAGAAACCATCTTCGTCCCAAGCGTTATGTGTACTCATCCCCGCAACGATTGTGTGGTCGATTCGTTGCCTGACCGCGTTTAACTGGAACCACATGCGGCTTTAGTTGCTCGAGCGCAACGGGTGTAGTTCTGGCAGTGAAACAGTTCCACTTTTGATCCCTACCGACCGCATCCAACTTCTTGAACCTGTGGATTAAGGCGGGTTTCAAGACGGGAATTAAAACTAGAAAGGATCGCCAATCAATGGATTGGCGATCTCTGGAAAAACAGATAGCCAATGGGCTTGGCTTTCTAGTGGGAAATTTATTGGTCGCTTAGTCCTGGTGAACGATCAACGAAGTCGCGGTGGGTATCGTATTCCAGAATAGAAGCGACTGTTTTTTCTAAACCGCTTGCCGGTTGCGAGTCTTTGATAAAAATCGATCGGTTACCCACCACTCTGCTTTGCAGCTTGCAACACATTTCCCCAGCGACCCCTGAAAAGGCGAATGCAGAAAATCAAATGACTGCACCATTTTCACATGCCAAAACCAAAGGTTTTGTCGATTGGCAATTTTACGCGATCCGTACTTTCGAAGTAGGAAAAGCGAACCTTCAGGTTCTTCTGCGAAGTTTGCACGAAATAGGAATTTGTGTAGGTTAAGTCGTCCGAGTCGCCCCAACTGCCGGAACCTGAACCTGCTGGTTCACTTTGGATCACTTTCCCGGAACTGTCCAAGAATTCAAGATTTGAAATCATGTCGAATGAACGACTTGCGGTTAATGTAAACAACTGAGAATCCGGAGGGTTGAATTCGGCATCTTCGGCGCGAACGGTGACCGTTGCGTCGACCGACCCTAGCTTCACTTTACTATTATTTTCGATAGTCAATTCAGCTTCGCTTGTCTTTAGGTCTTTGCCAACGACCAGAACGATGGTGCCGCTAAGTGTAAACTTGGTCGTCTTTTTGCCCGGCAACTTTTCCGATCCTAATTGAATCGCAGCAATTGATTTATCGTTGCTGGCAAAACTTAGACTAAGTACGCCATTGAATTGGTCGCGAAGTGGAAGTTTGCCACCGTCGTCGCAACTGAGATCGATACTGGACTGCTTTCTATCGATGGAAAGGATCGTTTGTTTTGGCAGTTTCAGATACAAATCGACTGACGTTCCTGCTGTTCCAAATCCGGACAGTGAACGACCGAATTCGGAATCGGGATCCTTTTGAGAAACGCTTACGCCCGCAACTTCAATGCGAGGCGTCTGCCTGGCGAAACTGTAGGTTTGGAATGCGGCCGTCAACAGGATCGCAGACGTCGTAAAAACAGTTCGCAAAGAGTTCTTTGGCATCGTAATCTTTGGCATCGTTTTCTTTCGAGTGATTAACCGATTGGGAGTGAATCTGTCGGGTGGGTGGTTGGCTACGTCATTGGGCGTCAACCCAGGTACCAGCCATGGTGCCAAAACGCACACCTAATCTACTAATTGCCATTCCGCCAATACCTGTGCCAAAAACAATGGAAACCCTTGGATTGAGAGGGGATGATACAGATCGGGGGCGGCCGGGTGTTGTTTTGGCTTGTTTTAATGGGGTGGGATTGCTTTTTCGAAGATGATTTTGGAATCGCCCGGGGCGTAGAAGTCCGCAAGTTCGCAGGCAATGTTGTAACCGCAACGGACATAGAAGTTCCGAGTCGGTGTGTAAAGAGGCTTCCCTGAGGTATCGATATACAGTCGACGAGCGTTAAGTTTCTTGGCCGCCAGTTCAACCGACTGCATCAATTGTTGGCCGATTCGGTTGCGTTGGTGATCCGGTGAAATCGCGATCCAATAGATATCATAGCTTCCGACAGTGCAGGGAATTTCACCGTAGCAAACGTAACCAATCACTTGTTGACGGAGCCGGTCTTGATCTAAAACCGGATGTTCGACGAACAGGAATTCATAGCCAGAAGCGGCCCCTTTTTGTAGTCGTTCTTGAACTAGTTCGACCGCAACATCGACCTCGGCGGCTGAAAAGAATTGGGATGCTTCGACAATTCGTCTCACATCCTGCACGTCCGAAGGTTGAACTTCTGATCGCAAATGAAGGGTCGTTGGAATCGACTGGGTTGTTTTAAGTTCGGTCATGATGATCCAATAGCCCTTGGAAGAAATTTCTGGCGTTTACGCCAAGTGTTCGCGTTCGATAGCCACCTTCTTGAACAATCAGAGTCGGCAAATTCAGGGCACCGATCATCCGTCCATTTTCCTTGAAGTCTTCCGCCGCTAACGACCAAGTGCCTGTCGGGTCACCTTTGGCGGGATCAAGTCCCAGACAGATCACCAGGTACTTCGGATCGAAATCTTTTATGACTTTGAGTGCTTTGGCAAGTGCCTTACGAAACTGCTTACCCTCTTGTACCTCTGGCAACGGCAAGTTTAGATTGAACCCGTCGCCTGCATCTTTGCCGCGTTCATCCGCGAATCCTGTAAAGTAAGGATACGCGAATTCAGGATCGCCGTGAATTGATACCGTTAGCACATCGCTACGTTCGTAGAAAATATCCTGTTGACCGTTTCCGTGGTGATAATCAATGTCCAGAATGGCAACGGTACCGATCGTACTGAAATAGTTTGCGGCAACCGCAGCGTTGCAGAAATAACAGAAACCGCCAAATGACTTGCGTTCGGCATGATGGCCCGGTGGCCTTACCAGTGCGTAAGCCAACCGTTCGCCTGCCAGGATCGTGTCCGCGGCCGTCATCGTTGCATCGACTCCGCGTCGCGCCGCAGGGTAGGCATTTCGATTGATGGGTGTGAACGTGTCAATACAATAATAGCCGGCTCTTAAGGACAGATCTTTTGGGGGCCGAGTGGCATTGCGAATTGGAAACACGTACGGATAAACCGATTTTCCTGCGGGTGCATTGAGACACGCCTTCTCCAAAAATTCAACCAGTCCTTGATCGTGGACGGCCAGGATGTGTTTGAGTGGATATTCCTTGGTTGGGATACTGTCGACTAATCCTTGTCGCGTCAGTTCGTTGCTAATCAGTGAAATCCGCACCGGTGATTCCACGTAGCCTCGTTCACGAATATGGTGAATGTCATGCTTGTCGTTGATCACCATCTTTATCTTGCGTATCGTTTTGGATGGGTGCGATTTGACCGCAGGTGTACGATCGGTAGCCTGAGATAGTTGAACAGGTTTCACCACCGATTGACTGACCATCTTGATGTAAGATTCCGGGCAGATATCACTATATTTTCGTTCCAGGATGGCTCGGATCAACGATTTGACGAAATCCACCTGCAGGGCTTTCCCGCTGTCTAAATCATCGTACATCAAGTGCGGCAGACAGTCGGGTGAACCGCCAGGGACTGGACTTTCGTACTGGGTGCCAAGAATTTTCCGCACACCATAGTTTGAATAAAATTTTAGCCGTGCAGCATTTTGTTTTCGAACCACGGGGTCAGCACATTCGGAGGGTTCGGCCGGTAAACATTCGAAGAACAATCCATTGGCGTTTAGGGAACGCGTCTGGTCCCGCACATGTTCATACAACGCACCACCGATGCCACGTCCGGATAACGCTTTACCGCTACCCATGTAGTCCAGATAGCAGAAATTCAATTCGGGTTCATGCAACAGGATCGCGAACCCTAACACGTGTTGGCTGGAATTTTCGGCGACTAACAAAATGGTGCGAAATCGTTTTAGAAAAGGATTACTAAGCCGCTGGGCCAAAGATTCAATGTCACCCCTGGGAGCATCTGGGAAATGGCCGAGGAAGATTTCTTTGACTTCCTGGATCGCTCGTTTGTTTACAGGAAGGTAATCTTCATAGATTCTACGAATTAAGAACATGGGGCGGTTTTCCCATGTACCGACTGGGCAGAGTCCAGCAGGGAAGCAATTGCGGTATCAAAACTGATTCCCGAACGATCCAACGCCGCAGCAAAACCAGCGTCGGGCGAAAGGCAAGGGTTCGCGTTAACTTCCAACACAAAGGGCAGCAAAGTGGAAGGATCCAAAGGATCGTGAAATGGAACGCGAAAATCTACACGAGCGTAACCTTGCATTCCCAATTCAGTGAAGCATTGGGTAGCGATCTTGGTAAGACGATCCAGCAGTGGAGCATCGCTTGGGTCAAAATCAAAATTTCGAGGTGTACATTGATACTCGGGCGAATCCTGGTCCCATTTGGCAAGATAGCCCACGATGCGAGGTTTGCCGGGCGGATAGTCTTTGAAGACGATCTCCGCTGGTGCCAGAACTTGGACGCTTGAGTTGCATTCCAACAGTGACAAATTAAATTCTCGACCGTCGATGTACTCTTCGGCCATCGCTGGCAGACCCGATTGCTGCTCAAGTGAATGCAACTTAGATTCAAGATCGGCAAGATCTTGGAAAGGTCGAATCGAATCATCGTTGATCCCGATCGAGGCGTGTTCGAAGATCGACTTGACGATAAATTGCTGGGGCGGGGTGACCGTTTGAAAACCTTTCTTCCAACAGGAGCTTATTGCGTCAAAATGGGCAGGCGTCTGGATTCCAGAGGCCTGCAAAATTCGTTTGGAATAGAGTTTGTCACCTGATTCGAACAAAGCTTTGGTGCCTGATCCCGTAAAGGGAATTGACAAAGATTCAAGTAACAGCGTCACTGCGGGCATCAATCGATCAGATCCAGCGAGTGATTCGACCAAGTTGAAAACAACATCTGCAGCCGCGGATAGAATCCTTGACCTAGCCATTTCCAAATTTAACGTGCAACCGATCGCAAGCGGGTCATGACCCAGTCGCCAGAGTGCGTCGGTGATCGCCTGTAGTTGCTGTAGAACATCCACTGCAGCGGCATCGTCGTTCTGCGGGTCTACTTCGTTGTAAAGCAAGATAACTTTCATTGCCGGACACGCTGGGCGGCAGATTCGACGATTCGACGAATCAGTTCCAGGTATTCCATGCCAACCGCTGTTGCCAACATCGGTAAATCCGAATGCGTGGGATGCAACCCAGCCAACGGATTCACTTCGATGATCTCGGGCACGCCGGCACTGTTGCAGCGCAGATCGACTCGCCCAGCATCGCGGCCATTGAGTAATTCCCAAGCCTTCACAGCGAGAACTTCTGCGCACGCGACCACCGAATCAGTCTTTGCATCAACCCAGCGATAGTCTACCAATGACTCGCATTCTTCTTTGTTTCGATAGCTATAGACGTCTTGATCTGCCCCTTCCAGCATCACGATTTCCAGCGTCCCCAACGCAAACGCGTTGGGACTGGTCCCCAGGATGCCGACGGTAAATTCACGTCCTGGCAAGAATTCTTCAACCAGTACCGGTTCATTAAACTGTTGCAGAATTTGTTGACAGGTCTTTTGCAGTGCATCTTGGGAATCGATTTTGGACGCCGCGTCGATTCCTTTGCTGGTTCCCTGAGCAACGGGTTTGGCAAAAACGGGATACTTCAAATTGACTTGCGACAGGTCATCGTCCGTTTTGATCAAGAACGACTTTGGGGTCGGCAGTCCATTGCTGGACAAAATGGCTTTGGTTAGCCCCTTGTGCAACGATACTGACATACACAACGCGTCTGCAAAAGTGTATGGAATCTGGTAGGCTTCCAGAATTGCAGGAACTTGGCCCTCGCGTGAAAACCCATACATTCCTTCGCAAATATTGAAGACTAGATCCCAACGGTGACCTGCAGCAAGTTGGTCAATCAGTGATTTGCAACTTCCGATGCGTTCCACTTTATGGCCAAGTTGCAGCAGTGCATTTTCAATTTCATCGATAGTGTCTTCGCGATCAAATTCTGCGGTTTGGATGTCGCTGTATCCCTGGGCAAGATAGTCGGCACGAAGGTCGTAGGTGAAACCAATTTTCATTGGTCGACCTGTGCATTGGTTTCAAGCCGCAGTTCCTTATACAGTTGAGCGTGCCAGCGGACCGCATCGGCACGATCGATTTGCAAAGCGTCCAACAAGTGCTGTCCATCGGCAAGCAGATGCGTTGGGCAACCACCGGCGAGTGTGACTTTAAGTCCATCTTCCGCGTAATCAAATGGGTAGATGCGACAGATGAGCGGCCGAGTTTCCAGTGGCAATTCGCAGCCGGATTCTCCTAAGAACGTGCAGTCGCCGGACGCTTTTCGCTTTAAGATGCGCCTGGTCCCATCGGATCGGAAAACTTTCTCTGTCCAAATCGGATCATCATCTTGCTGCAGGTAAACCGGATCTTCCGGCGCCCGAAACTGGACAAAGTCACTCCGCCCCGAGTGTTCTTGGATACGCTGGACGTCACCCGGAGTGGTGTAAACTTCGCTGCTTTGGCAACAGGTTGCCATGTGGCGAGCACAACGGACGCATAGAAATTCGTCAACGATGGGTAGTGGTTTACTCATTGGGACGCCCCCATGGGGTCGGGGTAGCGATAGACGTTACCTTCGAAATTCTTCAGCAGTATGAAGTCGCCGTCTCGACCGATCAGGGAATCGGGCTGCAGAGGGATTTTGCCGCCTCCGCCCGGCGCGTCGATCACGAAGGTTGGCACCGCATAGCCGGTGGTATGGCCGCGCAACCCAGCAATAATTTCCAGACCTTTGGAAACCGGAGTTCGAAAGTGTGCCGAACCACTGATTGGGTCGCATTGATACAAGTAGTAAGGACGGACCCTCATCATCAACAAGCGATGCATCAACGCCTTCATCGTCGGCACGTCGTCGTTGACACCTTTTAACAAAACCGTTTGCGACCCCAGTGGTATGCCGGCATCGGCCAAGCGGGCACAGGCTTCGGCAGATTCAGAGGTGCATTCGTCCGCATGCAAAAAGTGAATACTCATCCATAAAGGATGGTGCTTCTTCAGCATTTGCACTAACTGCGGAGTGATACGCTGCGGCAAAACGGCAGGCATTTTTGTGCCAATTCGGACAAACTCGATATGCTTAATCTGGCGAAGTCGCCCCAGAATGAAATCAAGTTTATCGTCACTCAGCGCCAAAGGATCGCCACCCGAAATAAGAACATCGCGAACTTCGGTTGCCTGCTCCAAGTAAGCAAAGATCTTGTTCAATCGATCCGTACTGGGGGCAATCTCACCATGGCCTACGACTCGTGAACGCGTGCAATAGCGGCAATACGTCGAGCAAAAATCAATTGCCAGCAGGAGAACTCGATCTGGATAGCGATGGACCAACCCAGGGACAGGGCTATGTCCGTCTTCCCCCAGCGGGTCGTCGGCTTCGCCAATCGTCCGAACGAATTCGGCTTCGGTCGGCTTGACGGTCTTGCGAAGCGGGCTATCGGCCGTAAGTGGATCAATCAGAGCCAGGTAATACGGGGTAATGCCAACCGGTAACATGGTCCCACCCACACTAAGGGCGGACCTTTCGGTGTTCGAGAGTTGTAGAATTGACTCGAATTGTTTAAGCGTCTTGATGCGATGACGTGATTGCCACCGCCAATCGTCCCATTCCAGATCCGAAGCTTCCGGAAAATGCTTCCGCCGGAATTCGCTAACTAACTCGCTCTCCTGGCGTTGGGACTTCGGAGGCTCTGGGCGTTGGGGTTTTGGCGGCCCTTGGCGTAGCGGTTTTGGCGGCCCTTGGCGTAGCGGTTTTGGCGGCTTGTGGGGCGATCTGACCGCCATTTGAACTAATTGCAAACCAGTAGTGTTCGTTGAACTTGGAGGCTCCTCGTCATCGGTTCTTTCGACGAGAACACCCATTGCCTTGGACGAGCAAGAAAGACTGCTCTGGGAAACATCATCCATGTTGGACAACCGTAAATAGATTTGGGAACAATCAGCCGGGAAATCAATCGTCCTGGCATTGCGTTATTCCTCACCGCGAAGAATTTTATCGCGGAGTGAATCCTATGCAATAGAGCTTTGTCATTAAAGTGACAGCCAAAGCAAAGATTTTTTTTCACCGCGAATGGGTCGGTTCCCGAAAGGGCAAGTCCGGAATTGAGAATTTCAGAAAGTGGATTTTCGCCAGAGTAAAGCATTGGCTGTTTAAGACCAGCAACCGATGGATCGTATCCATTGACCAACCACTGCGAACAAGTCACTTAGGTCGCCCCTGCACGTTTAAACGTCAAATCGCTGTGCCCGAATTCCTATCCTCGGCCGCCAGCATTCGCCTTCTGCTTTCGTCGCCTGCGGGTCGGTATTCTTAGACCTGTCCTATCTTTGGGACGAATGTGCCTGGAACTTCCCGAACCGGACCGACAAGAATTTTGGGAACGAAGATAATTTTGTCGCTAGCCAAAGGACGTGGCGACAGGCTACCGCGTTTCAGATGACTGTAGACCTTATAATGAAGGTGACAAAATAATGAACGCGACAAAGTCAGGGGCCATGCCCATGTCGCGCATCAAGCTAGCCGCTTTTGAAAAAGTCATTGCGGGGTTCTGTTGAACTGACTGATCCTGGGGATTGCGATCAAAGAGTTTCTGTGAAATTTCGAGTGCTGTGTTGTAAACAACCAGAACTTCATCGACGGAACCCAGTTGGACCTGGGCATCAGCGAACCGTTGGTGACTGGTATTCAAATCACGCTGAGCCTGCAGAACGACGGGGTCTTGGTCTG
>JBDNHU010000486.1:0-10095 GCA_041688615.1 Mariniblastus sp.
CAGAACTGCCGCTGGCTGCCCAATCGTAGGCAACGTCTTTGGCAAAGAATCGCCCGTCAAAGGCACCTCCGACTGTGGCAGTCGCGTGGGATTTGCCTCAGGTCCGCCGGAAGGAATTTGATCTAGAATCTGATTCTGAAAAATCTTTTCTGATGCTGCGGCAAGCGAATTCGAAGCTGCCGCGGGCAGAGGATCACCAACCTTAGGAAGCTGCCGATCCGTTGCTGCAGCGACTCGCAGTGGTTCCAAGTCCAACCTCTCCTCCCCGGGCAAACCAGGTATTTCATCAACTTTTGGCGACTTTACCGCCACCGCACTTTCACTATCAGGCAATCCCAATAACTGATTTGCAGAAATTGGCTTCATTTGGTTTAGATCGACCAACTGATTCGATTCATTGTTGGGCAACTCAACCAGGGTCTGGACCGTGGGTCCACCTTCGATTTTGCCTTCGACGTTCATTTGAAAAACGTTAACCGGAGCCATCAGCAATGATTCTGGGGGCGAAGAGAACATGCCCGTAACTTTGGCGTAGATCGTAAAGATCAAAATCCCGACTAGGCACACTAAGACAAGCAAACCCAAAGTGGCTTCGCGCATCATTCTGCGATCAAAAGAAGTTGATTCTGACACTCCGTCATCTCCGCCACTAAACTTGTTAAATCTTCCCGAGCACCCAGAAATGAACCACCACCGGAATTGCCACCGCCGGAATTATAAGTCTAGGCCCACCCATCCGTAAATCGCAAACTGCTAGAAACCGTAAGGCGCTCCCCCCGAATAGCAGCAGCACTTGGCCGGCAATACCCTGTCGTCAAACTAGTCAAAAGCCGATTGATTGACGTCATCGACCGCCCGCTGATTACGCTCGGCAACTCGCATACGACTGCTTCGCGAACGAAAATTCTGCTCAATCTCTTCGTCGGTGGGCCGCAGTGGCTTTCTGGTCAATACATCCATGCGGCGATCGTCTCGCATCGCGTTCTTAACAAGGCGATCTTCCAGCGAATGGAAACTGATTACCACCAATTTCCCCCCCGGTTTAAGGCATTCTGGCAATCGCCGCAATGTCACTTCCAGCCATTTCAACTCTTCGTTGACAGCGATTCTCAACGCCTGAAAAGTTCGGGTCGCAGGGTCGATCGAATGATTTTTCGACCTGGGGACGCAACTACGAATCAAGTCAGCTAGCTTCGACGCAGAATTCAGATCCGTACGCTCACGAAGCTCGACAATTTTACGAGCAATTCTTCGACTAAATTTTTCCTCACCATACTTGTAAATCAGGTCGGCTAGGTGCTGGTGCCCCATTCGTTGCACCAAATTCGAGGCCGGTTTCCCAACCGTCGCATCAAAACGCAAGTCCAAGGGACCATCAGATTGATAGCTAAACCCTCGCTCGCGATCGGCCAGTTGGTCGCTACTCAACCCCAGATCCAACAGAATTCCATCCACCGAATCGATTTGCAACGATTTCAGAACCTCGGGAATATCTGAATAATTGCTAGCGACTGTCTTCACGGGCAACCCCATCAACGTCGCTGATGTTCGTTCAACGGCACCTGGATCACGATCTAATCCAATGACCAACCCTTCGTCGCCCACTTTCTGGGCAAGCATTCGAGTATGCCCACCGCCGCCCAGGGTTCCATCGACAATCACGTGCCCAGGCTGAGGGTTCAACTGCTCCATGACCTCGCGATACATTACGGGGATATGCACGGTGTGCGGAGTGGAAGACGACTGAGACGATGAAGGTTCCGACATGGATTTTTAATGCTTACAAGCGCGACGACGCGGGTTTAAAATAGACTTATAGCAACACAGAACTAAGGGACGCTCACAGTCCCAAGATCACCCAATCAAGGTCCTGGCTTCAATCCGAATTGCGACCATTGCTTGGCCGCTGCTTCGCCGCCTTCCTGTCGGGACGATACCCTTGCCCAGGCGCGAAACGAGAATTCTTCTTTTTATCGCCTGGCACCTTTTCCGTCTTATTCGTGGAAGGGCCTGTTTCCGCATCGATCTGATGTACATATTCGCCAAACTGCTTGCCAACCACTTTCCGCCGCTTCAAGATCGCGTCTCTAGGCGGATTAGCGGGAATCAAACAATCGCAACCATTCCCAATCAGGTCCTTTCGTCCGACAGACAGCAGAGCTTCTCTGACATCGAAGTAATTTTCTGGCTTGAAGAACTGCATCAACGCTCGTTGCATTTTCCGCTCGCGAATCCGCTTGGCAACGTAAACCGGCTTCATCGTAAACGGATCCAAGCCGGTGTAATACATGGCGGTCGCCACATCCAGAGGGGCAGGAATAAAGTCTTGAACCTGATCCGGTCGATATCCCGTTCGTTTCAAGAACAACGCCAATTCAATCATTGCGTTGATGTCACTTCCGGGATGGCTGGCAATATAGTACGGAATGATTCGCTGTTTCTTACCAATCTTGCGACTCTCTTCCAAGAACTTATTCGTAAAGTCCTCGAAGTCAATATTATCCGGCTTTCGCATCAGGTTCAGAACTTTTTCATCGGTGTGCTCGGGAGCCACTTTTAACTGCCCACCAACATGGTGCGCGGCCAATTCAGCCAAATACGTTGGGCTTCGCCTGGCCAAGTCCATGCGGATGCCGCTGGCAACGTTCACCTTCTTGATTCCTTCGACCTCTCGACTCTTACGCATCAACTGAATGATCGGCCCATGATCGGTACCCAACAGTTTGCAAATCGAAGGATGAACGCATGACTGCCGCCGGCACTTGGCTTCGACTTCGGGCCGAGTGCATCGCATTTCATACATGTTCGCGGTGGGACCGCCAATGTCAGAGATCGTTCCTTTGAACTTTGGCGAGGCAGCGATTTGATTCAATTCACTTATGATCGAATCCTGACTTCGCGATTGAATGATTCGCCCTTGATGTGCCGTAATGGAACAAAAAGTACACCCACCGAAACAGCCACGCATGATCGTGACCGAATCCTTGATCATCCCAAACGCAGGCACAGGTTCATCATAAATAGGATGAGCCGTGCGGGTGTAAGGCAGGTCGTAAATTCGATCCATCGCCGGTTGAGGAATTGGGAATTGTGGCGGATTGATTACCACTGCTTGGTTGTCATGAAACTGAACCAACCTGCGAGCATTGAACGGGTTGGTTTCGTTGTGAATAATTTTCGTTGCAATCGCAAATTTCTCTTTACTCTCGCAAACCTCTTGGTAACTTGGCAACGTTAAAGCATCTTCGGGAGCCGTCTCCGAGGCACCCATGCAATAGGCAACTCCCCGCATGTTGCGAAGTTCCTTGACCGTTTCTCCCCCAGCCAATCGATGAGCAATCTCCAAAATGGAATTTTCGCCCATTCCATAGGCCACCAGATCCGCCTTACTATCAAGCAAGATTGAACGTCGAACCTTGTCACTCCAATAATCATAATGTGCCAGGCGCCGCAAGCTGGCCTCGACGCTGCCAGCAATCACCGGCACGCCTTTGTAAGCCTCGCGGGCCCGCTGGCAATACGATAACGTCGCTCGGTCAGGCCTTAAACCAATTCGACCACCAGGTGAATAAGCGTCGCTGTTGCGAACTTTTTTACCCGCGGTGTAATGGTTGATCATCGAATCCATGTTGCCAGCGCTAATTGCGAAAAACAATCTGGGACGACCAAACGTCTTCCACGCCTCGCAGTTTTGCCAATTCGGCTGGCTTAAAATCGCGACCCGATATCCAGCCGCCTGTAGCACTCGACCTAGTATAGCCATCGCAAAACTAGCATGATCAATGTAGGCATCGCCTGTCACGATTACCACATCCACCTCTTCCCAACCATGCTGACGAACTTCTTCCATCGTCATTGGCAAATGCTGGCGCTGATCGATCGGCGGCAACGGACCTGGGGCAGGCAACGAACTGACGTAGTCAACCCAATTCGGGTCAACAAGTTGGATGGTTGGGTCCGTGCTAACAGTTGGCCGAGTTTCAGAGATGATCGGGAGAGACTTAGCCATTTGAGATTCTTTTATTTTGCGATTCGTGAAAAACTGCGGCAGTTCTAACAACGTTAAAGTTTAACGGTTCGACTAATGGCGATTTAAGTGCTTGGCAGTGCCCGTTCTTAGCAACCAAGACAACCGTCTTAGCAATTACTTAGACCTGATTGGAAAACAGGAACATCCTGGCAAATCGGCCGACCCTGGCAAATCCGCCAACCTGGCAAATCCGCCAACCTTGTAAATAACCACCGTCTTGGAAATACCGCCAGTCTACTGTCGACCGGTCCACTGCCGACGGGCCGGCGAAAATTTTCCGCCAGGTTTGAACCCGCTTCCGGTCGTCGAAGACCCGGAAGTCCAAGACTGGGTATTTTGACACCCATGTTGAATTCCAACAACAGCTGACGTCGCATTAAACCTGGTTTTTCTAGTCAATCATGGGCGATCGCACCACAGTTTACCTAACTCAGCCAATCTGGGGATCGAAAAGCACGGATTGAAATTCAAACGGGCGGTTTCCCCTTTTCGTCGACAACGCCTTGGGCAAGCCCCGCACCCAGGCGAAACAGAGCGTTTATTGCCAAATTTTCAGGATCCCCGGCCCACTTGTGCTCAAAGTCCTGGCAATCGCAAGCTAAACTTAAGGACACCGACCCCTTAGATTCCCCACTTTGACGGTTATGACAATGCAAAATCGACTGAACAATTGGCTACTTGCGACACCTTGGTGCATCTTCCTTCTCGGGTTCTGCATCCAGACGACCGCAGCCAACGGCGTTCCTTCACGCCAAGGCCTCAAGGCAACTGATGATGCAGAAATCCAATATTCACTTGAATTCGACCAGGCGTCGGCCCACTATCTCCAAGTATCGATGACTTGCCAGGTTCAGGCGGACCAAACCGAGATCATGATGCCATCATGGACACCAGGTTCCTATCTGATGCGTGAATACGCTCGGTTTGTTGATCATGAATCGGCGATGGGCGACGACAAGAAATCCCGAAAGGTAACCAAGTCTCGGAAGAATCGCTGGACTGTCAATTCCCAAGACACCAAGACGATTACGTTTAGTTACCGATTATATTGCCATGAACTAAGCGTGCGGACCAATTGGGTGGATGCCGATCTGGCGGTTCTTAACGGTGCAGCGACGTTTGTTGTCCCCGTCGATCGTTTGACGCAATCGATCTCAGTAAAGGTGAACCTTCCCCGATCGTGGCCCAGAAGCGTTTGCGCGTTGCCCGAATCTGAAACCACTCCGCATACCTATTTGGCGGCGAACTATGACCAATTGGTCGATAGTCCCATCTTTTGCGGAGACTGTCATATCTTCCCATTCAAAGTGGGTGGCGTAAATCATTACTTGGTCAATTTAGGCGATGATGAATCTTGGGACGGCCAAAAAGCGGTGGGTGACCTGAAGAAAATGGTCGCTCAACATCATAAGTTCTGGGGGGTCATTCCGTACCAAGAGTATTACTTCATGAACGTGGTATTGGGCGGCGGGGGGGGCTTGGAGCACGACAACTGCACGATGATCATGTCCAGCCGCTGGACTTGCAGCTCTCCAAAGTCGTACACCAGCTGGCTTACCCTTTGCAGCCACGAATTTTTTCACGCTTGGAATGTTCGTCGACTACGTCCCGAGGCGTTAAACCAATACGATTACGAAAACGAAGTCTATTTGAGACAACTTTGGATCGCCGAAGGCATCACAAGTTACTATGAAAAAATCGCCGTCGTTCGCGCTGGCTTGATTTCAGAAAGTGACCTTTTACAGAATTTGTCCAGCGATATTCGATCAACCCAATCCACGCCTGGCAACACCGTTCAAAGCCTTTCCGATTCGTCGTTTGATACCTGGATCAAGTTCTATCGCCCGCACGAGAACAGTCGGAACACTTCGGTCAGCTATTACAGTCGCGGCGCGGTTGCGGCCTTTGTTTTGGATGCAGAAATTCGCAGCTTGACCAAGAATGAGAAGTCTTTGGATGATGTGATGGTGGCAATGTATCAGAACCACTTGGAAGCGGGATACTCTTCGCAACAGTTTCGTGATCAGTGCACCGCTGTTGCGGGCACAGACATGAATCCATGGTTCGAAAAATACGTTGATCTACCAAACGAATTTGACTACGAATCTGCTCTGAACCACTTCGGACTACAATTTGACCACACCAAAAAGCCCGATGCCGAAACAAACATCACGTTGGGCGCCAGGGTAGGCGATACCGACGGCCGCGCGACCGTGGCTTCGATTACGCCTGGATCCCCGGCTTTTTTAGCGGGTTTAAATCTTAACGATGAAATAATCGCCGTGGAATCACGACGAATTTCCAGCAATTCACTCACCAAGGAATTAGAACAATTCAAGGCAGGTGACATCGTGGAACTGCTGACCGCAAGACGTGGAAAACTTCGAGTGGCGAAAATCCAACTGGCCAGCCAAAAGTCCGAAACATGGAACCTCAACAAGCGAAAGCAATCCACAGACCTCCAGAAACAAAATCTTAAACTTTGGCTAAATACTGAAGGCCCCAAGGGAGACGAAGCGGCGTCCGAAACCGAAAATGAAACTCAAACCGTCGAAGAGTCTGAAAAGTCGACCGAAAAAAGTTCAGACGATGACGACGGCAGCAATTCGTAAAGCGGCCACCCCTATTCTCAACGCTTACTCGGCGGTGGGGCGACCCAACTCAAGGGTCACGGCATTCGGACCCAGCCTCATTAGTAGGCGTTTGCTGCTGTGGAGCAAGACTTCCCTTGCCCAGCAGCAAATCCTGCTCGGGCGATCCGGTGGCATTACCGCCACGGGAAACCTAAGGCCCACGTTTGCGAATCGCCGGCCATAGTCGCCCTGAATTCTACTCGGCGCCCATTCGTGCGTCGATTTCACGGTTGTAGCCATCTGCCGCAAATTGACAATTTCGATATATTGGACAACGGTTTTTTCGTCGTAAATTCAAGCGGTAGTAATGCATCAATGCACATGCAGTCATCACCAGCAATCGCTTGCGGAAATCTGAAACTGGTGGGAATCCAATCATCACTGGTTTTGCAACTCTTTCAATTCAGCGGATATTGACATGCCTAATCTTTCCAATCGCGCACATACTCTACCGGCTTCTCCCATCCGTAAATTGGCACCGTTCGCTGACGCAGCAAAGAAGAAAGGCATCAAGGTTTTTCATCTCAATATTGGGCAGCCTGATATCCCGACACCACCGCAGTTCTTTCAAGCCATTCAAAATGCAAACCTGGACGTACTTTCCTACAGTCCATCGCCTGGTTACGATGGACTTCGACAGGCGATTGCGAACTACTACGCCGGCATTGGACATGAAATTTCGACCGACGAAGTCCTCGTAACCACGGGCGCATCCGAAGCACTGAACTTTATTCTCGCGGCCACGCTGAACACTGGAGATGAGGTCATCATTCCAGAACCGTTTTACGCAAACTATCTTTCGTTTTGCCAAGCGTACGATGCAAAAGTGGTGCCGATTGCGACCCACCTTGAGGACAACTTCGCGTTGCCTAGCATCGCCGCATTCGAAGAGAAGATCACCGATCGGACTCGAGCGATCATGATCTGTAACCCGGGAAATCCGACCGGAATTCTTTACCCACAGCAGTCGTTAGAACAATTGCGACAGATTTGCTTGAAGCATAACTTGTTCTTGATTTCAGACGAAGTCTATCGCGAATTCACTTATGACGGACTCCAGCATCATAGCGTGCTTGGGTTGGATGGAATTAGTGAACACGCGATCGTTGTCGATTCGATTTCCAAACGTTTCTCAGCTTGTGGGGCTCGAATTGGGTGTGTGATTTCTAAGAACCAAGCCTTGATGCAGGCAATTATGAAAATGGCGCAAGCTAGATTGTCACCTCCGACCTTTGGACAAATTGGGGCAGAAGCGGTTTACTCATTGCCGCCAGAATATTACCAAGGTATCGTCCAAGAGTATTCCGAGCGGCGTGACACCTTGAAGCAAGCGTTATCCGAAATTGAAGGAGTCGTTTGTCCTGAAATTAACGGCGCGTTCTACGCGATGGTCGGATTGCCGGTCGAAGATGCGGACGACTTCTGCCGCTGGATGCTGGAAGAATTCCAATACCTCGGACAAACCGTAATGCTGGCTCCGGGCGCAGGTTTCTATTCGACCCAAGGATCCGGAAAGAACCAGGTCCGAATCGCGTACGTATTGAAAAAAGACGACTTGAAAGACGCGATGACCGTTTTGGCAGAAGGCCTGAAGGCGTACAACGCTGGTTAATCCCAGCAGCCTAGAAACGACTAAACCCCGTCACAGTACTGGCTAGCACAAATTCGCCGCCGTGAACTGTCGTGCCTGTGAACTGTCGTGCCTGTGAACTGTCGTGCCTGTGAACTGTCGTGCCTGTGAACTGTCGTGCCTGTGAATGGTAGCCAAATGCTGCAATACAATTGGCTGAACGCGGTCGATGGACTGGCCGTTCCCAACGGGTTTTATCGAGCCCATTCTTCTTAGCTGGTTGCGATTTTCGAATGATGGTCGGCAGATACCGACATTTTGAATTCATTAACAAATTCGTTGCTGCATTTCAAAACATGTTCGTAGCCCTGAGCCGCCAAGGTTGGACTAACCGATTCCACTTCGACCCAACCGTCATACCCTGCATTTACGGCTTGGCGAAGCCAATGGTCAGGCATCAATGCGCCTTCTCCCAAGAGACAATCATCCCGTTGCTTGTTGACCCGAGGCAGATGCATTGAATCGGCGACCTGTACCAACCCAAGTTGGTCAATTCTTTTGGGCAGCATCGGAGAAATTTCGTTCAGAAAACTACAATGGTAGGTGTTCAATACAAAGCCGACCAAATGACTGGGATAACGATCAATCACTTCAAACAGCGACGCCCAGTCGTGAAGAAAGTTCCACCTTTTGGAAACCGATTCCAACATCGGTTGCAGTAACAGCCGCACCCCAAACTCTTCGGCAAAAGGCAATAAGTGTTCGATAGCCGCATGAAGACACCGCATCGCTTGTGTTCGAATATGGCGATTTCGGCCTCCGGTATGAAGTAGCAAGTTCTTAGCGCCGACGGCGTGCGCACTCGTCAGCGCTTCAATTGCGTCGATCACACAATCAGACCAACGGCCATCACTTCCAGTGAAACCACCAACACAACTAAGGCTGGAAGTCTCCAAACCGCATTCATCTAACAACGCACGAGTCTTCTCGTCACCGAAATCTGAAACCTTGTGCCGCCATAAACCGGCTCCGCAAAAGTCTAAACTGGAATAAGAAAAAGCGTCCTGTTCCAGCGACCAACTCTTTGACGTCGCTTGGTTCACGGAATAACGTGGCATGAGCGTATCAACCTGTATGAGCGAAACCAAAATCTAATGCTCTATTCTGCCGGCAAATCGTTTGCTGACAACGTCAATTTGCAACCTGGACAACCTGCGAAGCCAGCGTCAACAATCGCTCAATAGCAATAGTGATGGTATAGTTTTTTGGGCCGGGCGAATGGTTAAACGGTTACGTTCAACCGTCTTACCTTTGAGTGAGGGGCACAGTTTATCTCATTTATTCACGTGTCGCCAACACCAATAAGAAAATTTGCAAAAGCCGTTGTTCGACTGGTCTTGACAACTTGTTTCATTCTTGAAAACGACCTTCAATCGACCGACTGATTCTGATGCGAAACATTAAGCCGAAGATTGCCCGCGACTTGCGAACGTTACCTGACTTTCCCGTAACATTACATAACAATGCACCGATCACACCGAACAAAAGTCTGTGATAACACTTCGCCAAACAGCTGAACCAGCCACCACTTTTTCCGTTATTCTCTAGATCTGCTTGCACGAAATTGATAGCAGAATCAGATCCTCGCACTTCGAATTCGCGGTCCTTCCCCTGTAAATTCTCAATCCCATGGTTCTGGGAACGCAAACTTCCAGTAAAGCATCAGGAAATTGTGAACGGCGTTGAACCACACAACGCCCAAAACGCTCTGCTTCGGCAACGCCATGCCCAACAAGTCGAACCAAGGCACCACCTGCACCCTGGCACCCAAAGGATTCGTCAAGGCAGCGTGTGGGAGCCTG
>JBDNHU010000487.1:0-7910 GCA_041688615.1 Mariniblastus sp.
CGACGCCCCAGTCCCTTCTTGTTTGCGATGATCGCGTTGGCCGTTGTCGGAATGGCGTATTTACTTTTCGACAGTGCCAACCGCTTCAGTTTGCGGACCAGTGATCTTAGCCGCTTGATCGAAGTGACGAAGTACGACCAGGACGGCAGTTTAGAAAAGTCCGACGCTCAAGCGGGTGAAATTGTCACCACCGAACGTGCTTCGGATTCAAAGGTCCGCCTGTCCGAATTGGTTGTCTCTAAAATTAACCAACAAGAGGTAAGCGGCACCGTGACGATCGAGTACCTGTCGGATGAGGGCAGCGTGCGGCGCAAGAAAGAGAAAGCGTACTTCACGTCCAATCCTCCCGATGGTCAAGAGGCGTATAGCCAATTCTTAAATTCGATTTCTACCAGAGGTTTTCAGTTTGACGTTGCCGATCGAAGTTTCTTTGATCGCTACGGACCTTTGCTTTTGATGACGGCGGTCTTCATGGCTGTCCTGTTCTTTTTCTATTCAAAAGTCTTGGGTGGCGGTCCGATGCAGTTCGGCCGCAGTCGAGGTCGTTTGTACGCACACGAAGATTTGGGGATCTCGTTTGAAAGTGTGGCCGGTATCGATGAGGCGGTAGACGAAGTGAAAGAGGTGGTGGACTTCTTAAGTAATGCAGAAAAATACCAACGTTTGGGAGGGCGAATTCCCAAGGGCGTGCTCTTGGTTGGACCTCCGGGAACTGGGAAAACTTTGTTGGCCAAAGCTGTTGCGGGCGAGGCCGGCGTCCCCTTTTTCAGCCTCTCGGGCAGTGATTTTGTGGAAATGTTTGTGGGGGTCGGTGCGGCTCGGGTTCGCGATACCTTCCAGCAGGCCGTGGCCAAATCGCCGTGCATTATTTTTATTGATGAACTGGATGCGTTAGGTAAATCGCGTGGCAACGGAGCGGTGCCCGGTCATGACGAACGCGATCAGACGCTCAACGCGTTGTTGGTTGAAATGGATGGATTTGATTCCAATTCGGGTGTGATCGTGATGGCGGCGACCAATCGACCGGAAACTTTAGACGCGGCGTTGATGCGACCGGGTCGATTCGATCGCCAGGTGTTGGTGGATCGTCCTGACATTCTGGGACGCGAGAAAATTCTGAAGGTACACGTTAAGAACGTCAAGTTAGCCGAAGAGGTGAACCTGAAGTTCGTTGCGTCGATGACGAGTGGTTTTGTCGGAGCGGACCTTGCCAACTTGGTCAACGAAGCGGCTTTGTTAGCAGCTAGAAAAGATTTTGATTTCGTGACGATCGATGAATTTTACGAGGGCATTGAACGAGTCACCGCGGGTCTGGAGAAGAAGAAACGCGTGATGAACGAAGACGAAAAGAAACGCGTTGCTTATCACGAATCGGGGCACGCGTTGGTCGCCTACGTTTTACCTAATGCCGACACTGTCCATAAAGTTTCAATCATTCCACGCGGGTTTGCGGCGCTGGGATACACGATGCAGCGACCGGATGAAGATCGTTACTTAATGACTAAAGGTGAGTTAGAAAGCCAAGTGAAAATTCTTTTGGCGGGTACGCTTGCCGAAGAGCAAGTTTATCCGGACATTTCAACGGGTGCTCAAAATGATTTGGAACGCGCGACCGACATTGCCTATCGAATGGTGACAGAATTTGGCATGAGTCGCTTGGGGAGGATCAACTACAGCGGTGTCAGTCGAAGCGCATTCTTGCCGGGGGTGACCTCGGATTCGGGACGAGTGCTAAGTGAAGACACTTCGCGTAAGATCGACCAAGAGGTGAAGCGGATCATTGACGAATTGATGGAGAACACGAGAAAGATCCTGGTGGAGAAGAACGTCGAACTAGAAGCCATCACCCAGCGTCTGATGGAAGTGGAATCCGTAGGCAATGACGAACTGAGGCGAATTATGGGCCCTAGGGTCGTCGCCGCAGATACCGCTCATACCACCAAACACGCCAGCCGCGTGCGAAAAGCCGGAGTGGAATCCGTTGAGGGAGAACAACAGGTTTCGCTGGACATCGCGTCCGAAAGTTAAGGCTCGGGGACGGATTCGGGATGCCTGGACCTGGTTTTATGTCGAAATTTGTTCACTTTTGGCGAAGCGGAGCGTGGGCTTGGAAATTGTTTTAGAATTAAACACTTGGGGGAAATTGTCTCCAAGACGCGGGCTAATCGAACGAATCAGCCGCAAGTGCACGGATTTCAGGGCTTTCCTTCTAGTTGGATTCTAGACATATGACAAGCGAGCAGACTAGGCTAAAGGCTAATCAACTCGCTGGTATTGGTAACAAACCGCCGACTACAAGCGTTTCAAGCGATCGCTTTGACGCAAACCAGCTGATCGCTGGCTCCATTGCCACTGAAGATCATGTCGGTACCTCCTCACTACCCGGAACAGAATTGTCCGGACCTTGGAATCGAAGAATGAGGTTTACGTTCCCAAGCGGTTCCACTCCTTTGGATGGTTACACCATCAAGCGAGGGTTGGGCATCGGTGGTTTTGGTGAAGTTTATTTTGCGATTAGCGATTCGGGCAAGGAAGTCGCGCTGAAGAGGATTGCGCGCAATCTGGACGTTGAATTACGCGGCGTTCGTCAATGTTTGAACCTGAAACACGCTAATCTAATTGACCTTTGGGATATTCAAATCGACGACCATGGCGAGAACTGGGTTGTCATGGAATATGTGTCCGGGCCCAGCCTTCGTGACGTTTTGACGGCCAACGAAAACGGCTTGACGCCAGATGATCTGGTTTGGTGGTTTCAAGGGATCACTGCTGGCGTTCATTATTTGCACCAAAACGGAATTGTGCACCGCGATCTTAAGCCAGGGAATATCTTCCAAGATAATGAATCTGAACTTGTGAAAATTGGCGACTATGGCCTAAGCAAGTTTATCTCTTGTTCGCGCAGAAGTGGGCACACTGAAAGCGTTGGCACCGTTCATTACATGGCGCCGGAGATTGGACGCGGGATTTACGGTCGCGAAATTGATGTCTATTCGCTAGGCATCGTCCTTTTCGAATTGTTGACCGGACGGGTTCCTTATGAAGGGGAATCAACACAAGAGATCATCATGAAGCATCTAACGGCAACGCCAGATGTTTCCGCATTGTCTGCACCATTTGATAAAGTTGTAACCAAGGCGTTGGTCAAGGATCCGGTCGAACGCTATGGTTCGGTGACTGAGATGCTGTTGGATCTGCCCAAGGATTTCTGGCCACCCGCGATGCGCAGGTCTATGAATCAATTGCTGGACACGGCAGACCATTCCCAGGCACAGCCCACGCCAGCAGCGGGCAACAGCCCAGGGTCATTACCGTTGGCGGCCCCCGGTGCGACTTCGGCTCAGGTGAATTCGGCACTACCCAATGCCTCGCCAATAAATTCACAGCACGACAGCACACAGCACGACAGCACGCAGCACGACAGCACGCAGCAGAATAGCACACGGCATGCCAACGCCCTGGCCAATGGCAACGCCACCGTAGCATACGATCGTCCAACCTTAACTGGGCAAGTTTCGCCAAGCGTTTCAGCGGTGCCCCCAGCGATTGCACCAGTGCTTCCATCATTGACGCGCTTCAATGTTCCGCCTGGGGTCGCAAGCCAGGCCCAAGCAACGGCATACGCGGGTGGTCCTAATCAAGGGCCAGCGCCTTCTGATTATTCGCTGTCGCGATCGGGTTTGACTCCGGGGCAGTCGCTGGAGGTGAAGTTTTCCGAAAGTCAGGCCGCCGTAGTTTTTGGTGAAGTTCACTTTCACGACGTGGTCGATGCCGAGATGGTTTTCTCGGCGACGGATCTTGCGCCGCTTCGGAGTTCGCCGGCGGAATCGTCGCCCGGCAGTTTGGCGGGCGCAAGCCAGGCATTATCGGCAAACCTCGAGCTCGGGAAGGCGTTTCAGCCGAGCTACGCGGCTTCGATCCCGCATGGGGAAGTGAAGCTTAGCGGCAAGCAACGCATCGAAATTTCTACCGACTCGAAGGTGCAGTCCGCAGCGGGCAGGTATCTTCAACAATCCTCTGGCGTGGAGCAGTTGTCTGGACTCCTTCAATCATTCCTGGTTTCTGTCTTGGCTTCGGGTTTGGCGGCGGGACTGTTGCTGTTCGTGTTTGCATTGGGCGTAAGTAGTCGCAGCCAGTTTGATGACATGTTGGCAATCGCCACTTGGTTCTGGATCATTAGTTTTGGTAGTAGTTGGTTACTGCTTGCGGTGTCACGCCTGTGGTCACCGACGACGGATTCAAATTCGCTTCGAACGATATCGTTAATCCCAGCTTGTTTGGCTGCCGGTGGATTAGCGGCGGTCTTCGCGGTTGTGATTGATGTTTACTTTTCCCCAATCCAGGCTAACCAACAATGGTTGACCGGCGGCTTCTTGGGTTCTATTCTGTTTGACCGCGGGATTCCGCAGTTCGCTGCTTACTCGATGTTTTTTGCCTCTTTATTTTTAATCATACCGTGGTGGAAGCAGACCAGTCCTTTACGAATTAGACGGATATCGATTTTGCAGACAATGAAGGTAGCGGGCGTGGCCTATTTGTTTTCATCGCTGCTTAATTTCGAGATGCTGCTGCCGGTGGCGTTGGGCATTTCGATTTCATTGTCGACCCAAATTGCATCCATGTATTTTTCTGACCGCCAGCGTTTGGAAGTTCGCGAACTGGCGATTCGTCCTTAACGGTTTCTGCCTGGCTGGGTTTGCGTCTGAAATTCAAACTTGAGTGGCTGGGATAAGATTTTCTCGCTACGATTGAACTTTTCTCAAAACGTTTTGCATAAAGCAAATAATGGCTGATTCGTCCGACTGTCACTTCGAAAACGCTGTCCATCGCACTCACAGGCGGCGTGGGCCGCGTTGGGCCTTTGTCGGACTCATCTTGATCCTTTGCGAATTGGGGTGCCAGTCAGTACTGGCTAATTCGCTGCAACACCGGACGGATGACCAGGACCCGCTCTCAAAAACCGTTGATCAATCAGCACTTAGTTCAGAGGAAGATGCCAGTCCTGGTCGAAGCGGGGGCCCAATTGAGTTCTTGATTCGACCGTTTCTAGAGATTCCAACTTATGTTAAGGAGAAGTGCGCCGACGCGTTTTTGACTTCGGAACAACTTAGTGAAGCCTCAAGCTTTGCCCTGCAAAATCGTGAGTCAAAGGCTGGCCCTAATGTCGGTGAGCAACGTGATTCAGAGGATCCTAAGACCGGCATAAATTCAGAGGCTGATGGTTCTGCGAAGTCGAAAAACGACTCGGTCGACGTCAAGATTGTTTCGGCCAATTCGGATCGAGTGACCCCAGATCCAACCGATGCTATGTCTAGTCGCCTGCGGGCGGTTCGGTCAATGAGAATCATTATCTTTATTGTCGGTATCATGACGGCGATTGGAATGGCAAAATTGCTGCTACATTTAAATCAACTGTCGCACGGGAATTATGCAGGTCGTTTGCAGGTGATCGGATGGTTAATCATCACTGTGATCATGATCGTCGCCTTGGCGTTAGCTTGGAACGATGACTTCTGGGAACCGATGACACAGGTCGAACTTACGGTATACTCAGGGCAGCAAGAGTGGTTTGCAGCTGAATTTTTGTCTTGAAAAGCCGGCGGTCAGTTCGTTTTGAGGATGATTCTCCAAGGCTTCTGGGCGACGGTTTTCGCTGCGGAACGCTCTTTATTGAAATTTGGTAAAGTAACCGCTAAATGGTGACAGGCAGTCTGGGTGACGAAAGACGATGAACGAAAAACAAAACAAAGATGCCAAATTGGTCCAGGCGATACGCGACGGAGATGGGTCGGCTTGGGGTGAATTGATTGCTCGCTATCAGGGGCGTCTAATTGCATTTGTCGAAAGTCGCCTCTCCAATCGCTCGGTCAGTGAAGACATCGTGCAAGAGACTTTTATGGGGTTCTTGAATAGCTTGCCTAACTACGATGGTAGTAGGCCGCTGGAGAGTTATCTGTTTTCGATCTGCAGTTATAAAATTACCGATCATTTGCGGCGCGAAGGTCGTCGTCCTGCGATTCCAATGGGCATGGCGGACAGTTCTTCGGGCAGTTGGGAATTGCCAGGTTCCGGACGAGTGGCCAGCAGTATTGCCCGCAGTGGTGAACGAAAGTCAATCGAAGAGAAGTCGGTTGCTGAAGCTTTGCGCGAACATTTTGACCGTTGGTGTGAAAAGGATAATTGGAGCAAGTTAATGTGCGTTGAGTTGTTGATGGTTCGTGGTTGGGCAAACAAACGTGTGGCTGAAAAACTGAACATTTCAGAGCAACAAGTAGCCAACTACAAGTTCGACTTTTTGTCCAGCATGCGAACGTTCATCAAGAAGAAAGAGTTAAACGCTGACGTCTTCCCCGAATTGTTCGATGCGTAATTGCAGCCAAGTCAGAAGATCGTAGAACAGTTTAACAGCAGGAAAATCATGGCGGAACTAAGTTCGATGCAAAGCATGTTGCGAAACATGCCTCAGGTGGGGACAATACATTGGATTGGGTTGCGGACCGCGAAAAAAGGATCGGTCACACCCGTCCCGAGGGCCATGATCACTTTGGATCAAGGGTTAGTTGGTGATCACTTTTCGGGTAAGCCTGGCGCCAAACGGCAGGTGACTTTGATTCAGCAAGAGCATTTTGCGGTGATGGCTTCGATGTTGGGTGTTTCCGAAATTCTTCCAGAACTGTTTCGGCGAAATATAGTGATCAGCGGTATCAATTTGAATGCAATGAGAGATTGTCAGTTTCAAATTGGCGATGCCATTCTGGAAGGTTCTGGGCCTTGTGCGCCATGCAGTATGATTGAAAAAACCTTTGGTCCAGGAGCCTATAACATTTCTCGAGGGCATAGTGGCATTACAGCTAGAGTGATCAAGGCTGGCGAAATTTGGGTCGGCTGTCGGGTGAAATTTTTGTCATCCAACTACTTACCTACCAGCGACGACGAGTAACCATCCACATATGTCCGATTCCAACGCAGCGAGCGCAGTGCCACGAAGAGATTTGAACTTTAGTGATCTCTCGCAGGTGCTGGAAGAAGTGGACCGATTGGCAGCCGGTGGATACCAGCAGGCCGGCAATTGGAATTTGGCGCAAACATGTCAACACCTGACTGATTGGATTCGATTTCCAGTGGAAGGTTTTCCGGTTCAACCGTTACCCATGCGAATGATTCTGGCGATCTTGAAGATCACGATTGCCAAAAGCCAATTCAAGCGAATGTTGGCCAGCGATACGATGAAAGCTGGGCAACCAACGATGCCTGCGACCGTTTACCCAGCCGCCTCTGCTCAAAGCGAACAGGAAATGCGTCAGGCGGTCGAATTATTTAAGTCGAAGGTGCGGCAGTTTATCGAAAATCAAGAGCCGATTCATCCTTCGCCATTATTCGGAGCAATGGATAAGTCGACGGCCGATCACTTGCAACGTATTCACTGTGCGCATCACCTAAGCTATCTCATTTGAATCGTTTAGACGCTCGACCGCTTTCGCTGTCTTTCAGGGGTGGCGTTGTGTCGCGGGTTTGTCTGTTTTAGCGACAACTGGAATACGAGAAAAGGCTCCAACAGGCAAATGCTGTGGAGCCTTTTTATCTTTCGAAACACCATGTAACTTGCAAGTGTTTCAGTGATCCGATTGCACGGTCGGGTTATTTCATAGTCCAGGGAAAGTTTGTTGTGGAAATCCGCCACTTGCTGGTACGCCTGGCGAACCAAAGTGTGGCAAATCAAGGTGCCGAGTTACGATTCGCTGTGCGCAAGGGTCCCAAGTGGCTCGGATGTTTCTGATGCGAAGGCTAACGTGTCCGTGGTCGTGAACAACTGCGTCTTGCAACAAGCGTTGGTATACCCCTAGGCTGGTTACTCGGCGGCCATTGATGTGAGTGATCACATCGCCAGATTCCAAACCGATTCGTTGTGC
>JBDNHU010000068.1:0-3910 GCA_041688615.1 Mariniblastus sp.
CTGGCAACAATATGAAACCGGTAACGAAGCCGGAATACGATGGAGGACAAAACAGTGGTGATGGCAATCTTACTAAGATCACTAGCCCAGTTGACAATACAGCGGTTAACGATCGGGTTACCAAATTTGAATTCGATTGGCGGAATCGGCAAACGGCTAGCGTAGCCGTCGAAAGTTCGACACGAGAATATCGAATTGAGAGTACGTTGAACAATTTAGGGCAAGCAACACTTGTCGAAAATAAACGGAATGACAGTAGTACGTTGACGTTGACCGGCAAGACCGAGTTTTTCTTTGATAACCGAAATCAACAGTATCGGAACAAGGTGTACGCGGTCAGCGATACCGGTGTGGTAGGTAATGCTTTGGAAAGCAATCAATGGTTTGATGCCAACGGAGCTAACCTTAGCAATAATCCATCTGGCAGTCAGCAAACATCCAAAACGACCCTCGATGCGGTTGGCCGTGCCGTTGCTGGCTATGTGGGGTATCCTTCCAGTTTGCCTGACAACCCCACGTCTGTTACCGGCGATGTCGTTTTTTCACAGACAGCGACACAATACGATGCCGCTTCGAACATACTATTAACCACGCAAAAAATGCGTTGGCACAATGCCACTGGTAACGGTGCATTGAACGGACCCAGCGCCGCCCAACCGAAAAGTCGAGATAGTTACATAGCCTTTTGGCAAGACGGTATCGGGCGAGGTACTGCGGTCGCTGACTATGGCACCAACAACAATGCAGGCGTACCGACTCGGCCATCATCTGCTCCGAGCAGCAGTTCCGGCGTATTGTTACTTGAGCTGACTCGTTACAATCCAGCCGGTCTTATATTTGAAATGGTTGACGAGGTCGGAAAAGTGAAACGTTCTGTATTCGATCATGCTTCTCGTCCTACTTCGTCGACCAAAAACTTCGGAGGCTCGCCTGTTGAAACAGTTCAAGCGACTTATGCTCCCGGTAATCTGAAAAAAACCGAAACAGTTCTCAACACAACAACTGGAAGTCAAACAACCGAGTATTTTTACGGTGTCACGTTGTCTACTTCTGGAATCGCCAGTAATAATCTGATCTCTAAAATTCGATATCCCGACAATAGTGAAACTTCTTACAAGTACAATCGGCAAGGCCAAAAAATTGAATACACCGATGCCAATGGGAACGTGCATCAGATTGTCTATGATGCCTTGGGTGCAGAAATTGAAGACCGTGTCACGACACTCGGCACGAATGTGGATGGTGCAGTCCGACGAGTTTTCAATTCCTTTGATACCCGACGCCGATCAAAAAACGCAACCGCGTATTCTGCCACAACGGGTGGAACGGTCACGAGCGACATTCAAAACACCTATAACAGCTTTAATCAGCCAATCGTTGAATATCAACAGCACGGGAGTGCTGTTAGCACATCAACGTCGCCCAAAGTTCAAATCGGTTACGCTGACGGTAGTAACAACACCGTTCGTCCGATCAGCTTAACTTATCCAAACGGAAATAAGCTGGACATCAATTATGGAACTGGTGCTAATGATAAACTCAGTCGACCAGAATCTTTGACATGGAAAGGGACACTGGTCGCGAACTTCCAATATATCGGCCTGAATTATGTAATCTTGCAGACTTACCTCCAACCTGCAACTGATCTTGTTTATTCACTAGCCACAGGTACAGGCAGTAACCCGTATGCCGGCCTGGACCAGTTTGGACGGATCATTGATTGTCAGTGGCTTCAAGGCACAACCAAACTGGTGCAGTTGAAGCGAGGTTACGATTTTGTCAGCAATCCAACCTATCAGCGCGATGAAACCGCTCGCACCAATGGTGCTAGCCTAGATCAGTTGCTGGGTTTTGATGGTCTCGATCGCTTGATCAGTTTAAGCCAAGGGCAGCTTAACGGGACCAACACCGCGATCACCGGTAGTCCAACATTAACTCAAGGCTGGACCTTGGACTCGACGGGTAACTGGTCAGGTTTCAATCAGACCGTTCAAGACGTCCTAACCCAAACTCGGACTCACAATACGGTCAACGAAATCACTGGCATCGCAGAAACGGTAGGACTGGCTTGGGCTGATCCTGCCCATGATTCCAACGGAAACATGACCACCATTCCACAGCCGAATACGCTTAATAATTCATACAAGGGCATCTTTGACGCTTGGAATCAATTGGTTCGATTGACCAACAACGCCAGCGGCAACAAGACGGTCGCTGAGTATGGCTATGACGGATTGCATCGCCGGAATATCAAGAAAGAGTTTAATTCCGCGGGCACCCTGACAAAAACGCGTCATCTCTATTTATCCAATCGTAATCAAGTTCTGGAAGAACGAAACGATGCCGCGACCACGGCTGCGATCCAAAACCTCTGGGGAATACGCTTCATCGACGAGTTGATCCTTCGCGACCGAGATACCAACGGAAACGGAGTTTTAGACGAACGGCTATATGCACTTACCGACACACGATTCAGCGTCGTAGCTTTGACCAACACCAGCGGTGCGATCCAAGAAAGAACCGCTTATCAACCGTATGGAAAATGTCAGTTCCTGACTCCCGCCTTCGCCACGCGAACGGCATCATCGTTCGCTTGGACGACTCTTTACACTGGGCGTGAGCTTGACGCTGATTCAGGTCTGTATTACTTCCGCGCTCGCTATTATCACTCAAGCCTCGGTCGTTTTGTAACGCGCGATCCAATCGGTTATGTGGATGGTATGTCACTCTATCGTGCCTACTTCGTGCCAAATTATAGCGACCCATCAGGAGAGCATATAGATCTGACGAAAGGGCTACGTGGGCGATGGGATCCAGTGGGAGTTGTTCATCAAGATATTTGTGTAGACACTTGGGATTTGGATTTGATGATGCAGGGCTGTTGTCTAAAGACAGGCGCAAGGTGCTTCTCATTTGGTGTAGGGAACCTCCCTAAGAAGAAATTTCCCGGATCAAAAACTTGGCTTGGCTGGTCACGAATAACAACATCTGCAAGCAAAATACCGGGTCTTAGAAAGGACTTTCAAGGGGAAATATATGAATCGAGCCCTGGAAAAATAATAGTTGGTACACATAAAACCAACTGCTTCGACGACGCATTTTTCCTGACCTACATGATGGGGCGAGTCGGCACAGTTGACAGATACACCGTGGTTTTTCTGAATTGTGTAAACTACACAAATAATGAGTTCCAAGATGCGATCAACAATTACTAACAGTGCTGTTTAATTGAACGGGTTCAGAATGCGTAAATACCAAAAAATCTGTGTGCTTTTAGTGTTCGTAATTTTGCTCATGAAAGCCAAAAGTTATGGTGCGGCGGAAATTCCGCCACCGGCGTGGCCTCACACGATTGAAAGGATTGGAGGCGCACAGTTCGAACTAGTGGATGAAAAGGTTTTCGTACAGCCGTTGCTGGGTGCGGGGTTAGAAGGGGACATGGTCTTTTACCGGTGTGCGTATACGTTAAGAAATGTTGAACAGAATAAAGCAACTACATCGGTAGTGTTAAACCTAGAGGAAGGGCGCTCAACATCCGGCGAAATTGCCGATCCCGCTACCGAAGCAATATTTCAAAACAGCCTGATCGTCAAAGATCATGAAAAGATGTATTTTTGTACGTTTAATAGAGCAGATAACGGTCTACGAGAATTTCGTTGGCAGATTAGCTTGGAGCGAGGCGAGTCTCGAACAATATTTGTCAGCTACGTTGTTCAAGCAAGTGTGGGGAATGGGTCAACGGTGGCCGAAGATATATCTGATACCAAGTCCGACGGTCATGGATCTAGTGCGGTTTGGTATGGCCTGCTCGAACAGTGCGCTGTTTGGTCGATTAAGTACGACGTCAAGCCAGGTACAAGCTGGAAGGGCAACCATCGGCGGCTAGAAGTGCGTATTTGGACCGCCGGTC
>JBDNHU010000488.1:0-11608 GCA_041688615.1 Mariniblastus sp.
GCTGAGAGTTCCGAGTGTTTCGTAGATCAGTCCCGTTCGGTCATAAAATTCGACGACTTTGACTTGGCTGAGATTGGCCCAAGCCGGCCAGTTGTCGCGGTCAATTCCTCGCAAGTGTTTGGACCAGGCATCATGGTTGGGAACCGTTCCCTTAAAGGAATCAAAATTATTTTGTCGCGCGTAGTCATCGATTTGAGAACGTGTTACCAGGTCGTAGTCCAAGACAACGTGAGTCGGCAGTCCTTTTTCGATTTCCGCAATCTGGGCTTTAACGTTTTTGATCGCTTGTAATGGATTGAAGCCGTACCGGACAACAACAACTCCGCCTACCGCTTCTGCGCCACCCTTGTCCAACACGCCTCGCCTAAGCGCGGGGCCAAGAGAAACTCTGGCGACATCTTCGATGGTAATCGGCACATTGTCCGTTACTTTGAGTACCACCTTTTCGATGTCTTCAAGTTCTTCAAAAAAGCCCAAACCGCGGACTACGTATTCGGCTCGATTGAGTTCAATCGTTCGTGCACCAACATCAACATTGGACATGCGAACGCCCTGGAAGACGTCTGCGAGCGTTACTCCGCTGGCTCGCATTGCGTCCGGGTCGACGTCGATTTGATACTCCTGCACAAACCCACCGATGGAAGCGACTTCGCTGACTCCTTCTGCCGAAGCCAATCCGTAACGCACTGTCCAGTCCTGGATGGAACGAAGCTCATGCAGTTCAAAACCGCCAATCGGGTTCCCGTCGAGATCGTGTCCTTCAAGCGTGTACCAATAGATTTGGCCAAGTGCCGTTGCGTCCGGCCCGAGTGTCGGTTGAACTCCTTTAGGGATCGTTCCCGCGGGTAAACTGTTTAGCTTTTCAAGGACACGAGAACGCGACCAATAGAATTCGGCCTGCTCATTGAAGATCACATAAATAGATGAGAATCCAAAAGACGAATAACTGCGAATCGTCTTGACTTCTGGAATGCCCAACAACGCAACGGTCAACGGATAGGAAATTTGATCTTCGACATCCTGAGGCGAGCGTCCCATCCATTCGGTAAAGATAATCTGCTGGTTTTCACCAATGTCCGGAATCGCATCAACGGCCACCGGGCTGCGGTCGATGTTGCCAACGTGCCAGTCAAATGGCGCGACAAAAATACCAGCGGCAATGATCGCAATGATGAACAGGACCACGACCAGTTTTTGGTGCAGGCAGAAGTAGATTACCTTCTCAAGAAGCGATGTGGGTTTTGCCGTGCTTGGTCGCTCAGCAGGAATTCCCTCCTGCGGCAAATTGTTTGGTGGCGTACTGTCCGATGTATCACTCATGCTGATGCCCTCCTTGTTTGGCATCAGTGGGTTGGGCGGTTTCCAATTTCTGTACTTTATGAGCACACGTTAACATGCTGGCACCGAAATAAGGGTTCTTTGTCTGATCGTTGTTTTGAAGCCAGGTTGCGCCTCGGCCATCAAATGCCATGGGACAATGAAGCTCAAAGATATTGCCAACGCTTGTTACTCCAAATCTTTGCACAACAACCAGTAACTTTTCTGACAACAATGCAAACTCAGAGCGAGTGGAAGCAATGTCTTTCGCACCACCCAGCCGCTTGAGGATGTGGTCAAGCTGTTGTTTTTCTTTTGTCCAGGCGGTCGTTGCGGCTTCGTTCAGCGATTGATCGTCTAGGGACTCGAACGCTGCCTGCACCGATTGAATTGCCGCTTCTGCTCCATTGACATCGTCCGCCGACAATGCCGATTGTAATTTAACGTAGGCTTTGAAAAATTTAAATAGCTGCGATTTGAAGGCAGCTGAAATCGTCAGGTTCGGCATTTCCGACTTTCCTGAATCATCGTGTCCTGCATGAGTCAGCATGAACTGTTCTCGCATCCGGCGGATGTTGTTGTTTAGTGATGCATCAACTCTTGAAGCCAACTTCATATTGGTGGCATCGGAACCTTCAATTGCATCGTTGCCCAGCAGCATCAAGAATTCCTTCCACAGCATTTTTGGATGATCGGCCAGGCCCTCGGCATTGACACGATTTAGCGACTGTAAGAAATCGGCAAATGACTGGCGAGTTTTTTCGATGTCATTTGTCTGCGATTGCAATGAGACTTGCCGGCTCAACTCAATCAATTGGTGAAGTTGACCAGTGAATCCTTTTGGCAAATCCATTCCCATTGGTGCTGCTGCATTGTCTTTGGCAGCCGGCTTCTTGGAACCGTCACCGTGATCGTGCCCGCCGCCACCTCCGCCTTCCGGCGTCATCATGGTCGGTTTGGCTTGAATTTGCAGGGCACTGTCGATTTTGAAATTGCCATTGGTGACAACCATTTCGCCTTCGAATAATCCGTTTCGAACAATGTAGTAATCGCCAGCTCTTGGCCCAAGCAAGACTTCACGCCCTTCGTAGGTCGGTTCTTTGGCTCCGTCGACTTCGACGTACACGATGGCTCGAGTCCCTGTTACCAATGCGGCTGTGACAGGAATCACTAGGGGCTTTGCGGTAGGGTCGGCTTCGGCAGATAAATAGCCAAGCGTTTCTACCCGGACGAGCGGCATTCCGCAGATGTCGCAGGTGCCGGGCTGGTCTTTGACGATCTCGGGATGCATGGGGCTGATCCACTTACCCGCTAGTTTTGCATCCAGCACACGTCCACCTGCTGCAACGTTTGAGCTAACAACTGCGCGGACAAACATCTCCGGTTTGAGACGACCCTCTTGATTGGGGACATTCACGCGAACTTTGACGGTACGCGTTTCACTGGAGAGCACCGGGGCAATGAACGCAATTCGCCCCGTAAACTTTTCATCTGGATAAGCTACCGTTGAAAAGGTTACGTCCTGGCCGTACCGAAGCCACGCCAAGTCGGACTCGTAGGCGTCCAATTTCACCCAAACCTGGTTGAGATCGGCAACGGTATAGATGCGGTCGCCTGTTCGAACCCGATCACCTTGTTGTTTGAGTTTGTCAATCACGACGCCGCTGGCTGGCGAATAAAGCGTAACATGATCCTCGGGTTCATCTTGCTGCTCGATTTCTGTGATCTGATCATCCGTTAAGCCGAGCAACCGAAGTTTTTCGCGGGCGGCTTCAGCAAGGTCGAGACTACCTAGTCGCCGCGACGGGTTTTCGCGATTGAAATGAATCGCGGAGATCAATTCTTCCTGGATGGAATACAGTTCTTCGCTGTAGATATAAACCATGTGGTCGCCCTGTTTGACTTGGACTCCCGTGTAGTCAACGTAAAGACGATCGAGACGCCCCGACACCCTCGCCGTTATATGTGCCATTCGAGTCTCATCGAATTCAATTTTGCCGACCATTCGCACATCCGCCGTCACGTATTTGCGCTGGACCGGCATGGTATCGACCTTCATCAACTCTTTGACAGAAGGCTTGATGGTCAGCGTCCGCATTCCGCCAATTGAAGGCTTAATGGGCACCAGTTCCATTTGGCAAATTGGACAGTTGCCTGGTTTTTGTTGGCGGATTTGCGGGTGCATGGCACACGTCCACCATTGAGGCTGCGCGTCCTCATTGTTGGTATCTGCTGCGCCGTGTTGATGTCCACCATCTGATGAAGTTGCCGAATCGGTTGACGCCGTATTAACAGTTTTCGGAGGAAAGAAAGTCCAGGCGGCAAATGCTCCCGCGCCGAGTAACAAAATGGCCTGAACCAAAACAATCTGCCACCAACGACGTTTTCCGAACTGTATCCAGTCGTTTTTTCGAAACGGGTTCATGGCTATTTCTTTTCAATTCACGTTACTAAGAACTCTCATCAAAATGTTTCGCGAGCAATTCGATTTCCTGTTCGTCGAGAACTCCCAGCAGGGTAACATGCCGGTTGCCTTTTACCCAAGTCGCAGCAAGTTGATTATTCAACTCGACGACTTCGCAAACGTTTCCGCCGCATTGGCACTGACGTTTGCTTCGATGCTCGAACCAGCCCGTTTCTTCATTTTCATGTTCGTAAATAAAGAAACGAGAGTTGTCAGGACGACGACAAGCGGTTTGCGTACACTTGCAACATCGCATTTCAAGCAATTGGACACTTTCGACCGAGTAACCTTCCGGCAGTCCATTGGCCGCCACCGGGCGAAAACCGACTTGCGCGATCGCTTGTTGATAAGTCACTTCGCTGCCGCCGAATTTGTTCAGCAACAGGCTAGTAGACGAATCTAAATTGATCTCGGACGCGACTCGTTACATCGCTTTCGCCATTTCAATATGGTCATGATCGCCACCCCAGAGCGTCCAACCAACAAAGCCGATCAACAACGTGGCCGCAATCACTGCCGCCATTTGAAAGAATCGTTTGCCAGAATATTCAACGCTTGTACAAACGATGGGAGATACCTTGTCCAATGAACTATCGTCAGAATTAAGTTCTGCAAGACTCTGCTCCACCGCCTTCCAAACCGAAGCTGGCGTTTCTAACGGGTCAAGGCCAGCCGTCAATGAACTTAGGCTCTTGAAGCTATCAAGTTCAGCTTTGCATTTCGAACATTGGCAGATATGTGCATCAACCGACGCTCGCCGTTCAACTGAGAGTTCGTTGTCGTAGTAGTCAGATAGCAGGTCTTTGGTTTCAGAACATTTCATTGTTATTGCTCCCACCCGAGTTCAACCAGGTGCTCTCGCAATTGTCGGCGCGCCCGATTAAGGCGTGATCCAACGGTTCCTTCAGGAATATCAGTCGCTTCAGCAATCTCGCGATAGGACAAACCACGAGACTCTTTCAACAAAAAGATCGACCGCAACAAGGGCTCCAACCGATCCAACGCCGCATCCAACACGTCTTTCGCATCGCAATGCCGCGTCGAAGAGGGGCGACTATCGATTGGATCGTGAGATAGCACTTGTTGGTTCCGTTTATTTTTTCGCAAGTGTTGCAGTGATTCGTTTACCGCCAACCGATACAACCAAGTTTGAAATCTAGACCGTCCTTGAAACTGCTCTATTTTTCGAAACACCTGCATAAATACTTGTTGAGTCAAATCGACAGCGTCCTGCCTGCCAACCATGCGAACCATCAATCCGTAAACGTCTTGATGACAGGCCTCGTACAGCGCCTGCCGAGAGCTGCGCTGACCCGTTTGACATCGCTGAACAACGTCAGCCAGCGAATGGTCATTTTGATTCTTTTCAGCACTCGTCGCTGACGGATATCCTTTTGATGCAGCCACCAGGCTGCTGCTTAGCGCTTTGACGGACATTTTTGTGACTCCCTGACACACTGCGGAGGTGACCAACGCGCACTTCTGTGCGTCTTGGACTAACCATGCAAAACACAGGCCATTTTGACGTCCACCGAACCTAACCCTGAAAATTATCGTAAATGGACTCAAAATGACTCGATTGAACCCAGTGTGGGCTTACTTCGCTCACTTTCCACTCAAAGAGAAGAAACAGGCGTTGATTCGCATCCAAACAATATATTTGACTACAAACATTGACGTAATCCATTCGCAGGAATCATAGGCGGTTGGACGTCAACCTAATTTCAAGGGAACTACTGATGGCCATCGACCCCGTATGTAATATGGAAGTTGACGAAAAGACAGCGCTCAGCGTGCATCGAAATGAACAGACCTACTACTTTTGCAGTGAACATTGCCAGAAAAGCTTTAAACCCTCGAAAACCGAAGCGTCTCCGGCCTCTAAAACTGCTAAGGAAAACAGCTGTGGTTCGCACGGGGATGACGATCAAAATCACATCAGCGAATCCAAACCATCGAAAAATTCGACGGCTGGACCGGCACTTTACCTTTGCCCGATGTGTCCCGGGGTCCAGAGCGGCAAACCGGGCAGTTGTCCTAAATGCGGAATGGCATTGGAACGGGCAACCCCTGCAAAGTCATCGAAAACCATTTACACCTGTCCAATGCATCCCGAGATCGAGCAGAAAGGCCCTGGCGATTGCCCGATTTGCGGAATGCGACTGGAACCGAAAACCGTTGCTTTGAAGGACGACGAAGACGATTCTGAACTGAACGACATGTCTAATCGGTTCTGGATCGGACTGGCCCTTACAATTCCACTGTTCGCTATGACGATGGTCGAAATGGTTGGCGTCTCTTTATCGAGCTGGATTTCACCGAAAGCCTCTGGTTGGCTACAGTTGATTCTTGCCACGCCGGTTGTGCTGTGGGCGGGCTGGCCGTTTTTTCAACGAGGCTGGCGCTCTATTATCAATCGCAGCTTGAATATGTTCACCTTGATCGCGATCGGAACCGGAGCCGCTTATTTCTATAGTCTGGTCGCAGTCATCTTCCCGAATATTTTCCCCGCATCGTTTCGTTCCGAAGGTCACGTCGCAATCTACTTTGAAGCCTCTGCGGTCATCGTAGTCCTGGTTTTACTAGGACAAGTCTTGGAGCTTCGCGCCCGTCGCCGAACCAGTGGCGCAATTCGCGAATTACTTTCTCTGGCTCCGCCAACGGCAATCGTAGTGCGCGATGGCGAAGAGGTCGAAGTTCCTTTGGAACATGTCGAAGCTAACGAAACACTCCGCGTCCGTCCCGGCGATAAAATCCCAGTAGATGGAACGATTACCGACGGTAAGAGTGCGGTCGACGAGTCGATGATTACTGGAGAGCCAATGCCGGTCAGCAAGGTTGTCGGCGATTCAGTCATCGGCGGCACAGTGAACCAGACCGGGTCATTCCTGTTTCGGGCCGAACGGGTTGGTCGCGACACGATGTTGTCACAGATTGTCGACATGGTTGCGCAAGCCCAACGAAGTCGCGCGCCGATCCAACGCGTCGTTGATCAAGTCGCAGGCTGGTTCGTGCCAATCGTCTTGGCTATCTCGATCATCACGTTTATTGTCTGGGCGTACTTTGGGCCGTCTCCTCAACTGGCCAACGCCCTTATCAACGCTGTCGCCGTTTTGATTATCGCATGCCCGTGTGCCCTTGGACTGGCGACCCCGATGTCAATCATGGTTGGCGTTGGTCGAGGCGCGAAAGAAGGCATCCTGATTAAGAACGCGGAAGTCCTTGAGCACATGAAGAAAGTCGACACATTGATTGTTGACAAAACTGGAACCCTTACCGAAGGGAAACCGAAACTGACGAAGGCAGTACCAACGGCTGCTTTCACCGAAACCGACTTGTTGAGGCTCGCCGCCAGTGTCGAACAAAACAGTGAGCATCCACTTGCCAGTTCGATCGTCGCCGCGGCAAAATTCCGTGAGCTGGATGTGCCAACCGTCCAGGATTTTCAGTCGGTCACGGCAGCAGGAGTGCAGGGAACGGTTGAAGGTCGCCGCGTTATCATTGGCAAACCGAGTTTTCTGACCGATTCGGGTTTCACGGGTGTCGACCAACTTCTTGCGGGCGCTGCAGAACTGCAAACCAAAGGCAACACGGTCATGTTTGTTGGTATCGACGATCAGGCCGCTGGCATATTGGCCGTCTCCGACCCAATCAAAAGTTCAACGCCGGATGCGATCCGGGAACTTCACAAGCTTGGTTTGAAAATTATTATGCTCACGGGCGACAACGAAAAGACCGCTAAAGCCGTGGCCGATCAACTGAACATTGACGAAGTCGAAGCGGGAATGAAACCCGAAGACAAACATGCTCGCGTCACACAATTGCGCGAGCAAGGTCACGTCGTCGCGATGGCTGGCGACGGTATCAACGACGCTCCGGCCCTTGCTGCCGCGAACGTTGGCATTGCCATGGGAACCGGAACCGACGTCGCGATCGAAAGCGCCGGAGTGACATTAGTCAAAGGCGACTTGCAAGGGATCGTCAAGGCGATCAAGCTCAGTCGCGCCGTCGTCAGCAACATCAACCAGAACCTAGTCTTCGCATTTGGCTACAACGCGATCGGCATTCCGATCGCCGCCGGCATTCTTTACCCCTTCTTCGGAATCCTCCTCAGCCCCATGCTCGCCGCCGCCGCCATGAGTTTCAGTTCATTATCTGTGGTAGGGAATGCCTTGCGGTTGAGGAATTACTAAGTTGCTTCCGGCTTCTTGCGAGCATGTCGGCATCACTGGATTTTTCATTTTTCAGAATGCTTGGCAGTGATCGGCATGATCACTTTTACCATGGCTTGGGCTAAATAAACTGACATCCTTGATGACCGGGTACCGTTTCCACAGCGATCGTAAAATTCATTCGCCTACCACCTGGGCCATGATCGACTGATCGCGATCATTGCCGGTTTCCCAGACTGCGATCACGGGGCCTTGCCCTGTGGCGGATGCAGCGATGATCGGATCGGAGGCGCTTCGGGAGAGCCGTTGGGTTTCACGCTTGCCGGGAGTTGCCAGCCACAGGTTCCCTTTGCGACGACTGAGCCAAATCAAATAGGCACCGTCACTAGTCGCAGTCGCCCAAGGCTGTTCGCCCGTCCCCAAGAACTGCTCGTCGATTGGTTCCGAGTCGGTGCGATAAATTTTCGTGTCGCGCCGCCAAATTGTCGTCAGCCTTCCAGATGCGCCGACCGCCAAATAACCACCATCCATCGGACATGCGTTCAGTTGCCAACTGCCTCGACCAAGCTTCATGCCTGCTCCAAACGTCTTTCCGCCATCTCGAGAAATGGCAGAGTAAAGGTCGCGGGAACCTTTCAGTGAATTCCTCCACATTGCATAGACGTTGCCTTCGCCGTCGTACGCCACAGCAGGGTGACAACACTCACAGATGTTGCCGTCCGGAGATGCATAAATGCGTCTGTTCTTGCTCCATGTTTTTCCAAGGTCGTCAGAGGACGCGCCATACAATTGTGTTCTCTTGGTACGCAGATCAAGCCACACGCAAAAAGTCTTGCCAGCGGAACTGATTGCCATGGCGTGCAGACCTTCTCTGGCATCGTTCGGAGAATCATTCACTTCGACCGGGCCTTGCCACAACTTCCCACCATCGACGGATCTCCACGAAAACAAATTGCCGCTCTCGTGGCTGATCGCCGTTACGAGAATAGCTTCACGGTTCGCGACGATGCGCGGGCCGCGACGCATGCCAATCGCCAGTTTTGTAATGCTGTCGATTTTTACGGGATCACTAAACGTCTTGCCTTTGTCTGAACTTCCGCAGTAATAAATACCTTCGTCGCTGCCAAACGTAATATGAATTTTTCCGTCTTCATCGACCGCAGCCTGCGGCTGTCGAGGATTTGACAATAAGCCTTGCGATACAACCAAAACCGGTTCACTGGCCATCACGTTGATGATGACGATTTGCAAGGCAATAAAAACACAGATCGCGTTGAAACTCTTCACTTGCGGTCTCCTGATGTACAAAACGCCAGACGTATTCATTCTCCGCTGATGCGGATTTCAATGACCTTTATTCTAACGAATCCGAACGCTCCTGACGTACGATGTTTAATCAAACCATTGAGTTGCTTGCCGAGAAAAAGAAGTCAATTTTGGTGAAAAAGGTGGTCAATCGCTGGCAATTTCGTCGGGTTTCCATTCAAGAATCAGTCGTTCACCGGCAAAGACGATGACTAGACCACCCAGAGCAGCCCAAATAACGAGGATATCACTGGTAAGCTTTTAGCTAGACAAACGCGACGAGAATGGCAGCGTCTAAAACGATCGCCGTGAACATCACCCAGGATCTGGACTCAACTTCATCGCACAGCCTTCGCAAAAGTCCCCTGTGAATCGCGATACCCATGATGAGTTAAAGAATGGCACCAAGCGATGCAATCCGCGACAGATCAAACAGCAGGGTCAACGTGATAGCGAAGACGACGGTGCAAACCAGCGTGTGCTGCTGAATCGTGCCCGGCATTCCGAAGTGGCTGTGCGGCACTAGGTTCATTTCGGTTAACATGGCCAACATTCGTGACACAGCAAACGTGCTTGCGATCAGTCCCGAAACCGTCGCCACAATTGCCAAACCGACGGTAAAGTAAGTTCCAAAAGTTCCCAGTGCAGGTCGGGCTGCTTCGGCCAAAGCAAACCCGCGAGCTTTGACGATTTCTGATACTGTCAGACTGCTGGCGACAGCCATCGCGACCACAAAATACACCACAGCACAAATGGTCAACGAAAGAATAATTGAACGCCCAATGTTCTTTTTCGGATTCATGATCTCGGCACCACTGTTGGTAATCGTCGTGAAGCCTTTGTAGGCCAGCAGCGCCAACGCCGTCGCCGCTAGAAAATTTCCAGCAGTCGATTGTTCTGAAACGCCAAAGCCTTTCAATGCAAAACCGGAAACCCAAAGTCTTACCGTGGCGAAAATAATGACGCCACCAATCTTGATAATCGCGTTCACCATCGACATCGTTCCAATAAAGCGATTGCCCAGGATGTTGATAACAAATGCGGTCACCAGTAATCCGACACCCAACATTGGAACCAGAAAAGAATCGCTTTCGTTTCCGCCGAACAACTGCATCACATACGTCCCAAACGTACGGGCAACGAGACTTTAGTCGATGACCATTGAAAAATACATGAGCAACGCCATTCCGGCCGTTACCGTTCCATTGCCGTAAGCTTTCATCAGGAACATCGCAACTCCACCGTCCGGGGGATACGCGTGCATTAACTTCACATACGAGTACGAACTAAAGCCAGAGACAATAGCCGCAGCCACAAAGGCAAGTGGAAACAGGCCGCCTACCTGTTCAGCAAATTGCCCGGTCAACGCAAATATCCCAGCGCCGATCATGACTCCGGTACCCATCGCAACTTAATCAAGCAGCGATAAGCTATTTTTTCGTACTGAGAATTCTTTGATTTGGAATCGTTCATTTGGATTCTTGTTTTTTAATGCGTTGAATTTATTGAGACAGATTGACCTGGAAAATCACAGTGCTTGGATTTGATGTCTGTCTTGTTGCCAAGGTCGTGCCAATGGCTTTCAGGTAATAAATCAACTGTCTGACATGCGGATCGGCGGATGCGCAGCATGGTCTTCGCGATTTAGTTTAGATTGTCGCCGCAATGACGATCGTAGCATTAAACGAACGCGAATCTGATCCAAGCGTTGCCTGATCGAACACGAATTGACTTAACCGAAGCAGTCAAGTAATTGTCGCTGAAGAATATCGTTCAAACTGCATTTAACTCTCTAGTCGTGAACTAACACGACGTTTGCACCGCCTGCCGTAGGGCAGCTCATGGATCAATTGGAGATTTTGCACATGAAGGGTGTCCACGTTTCAGCGGCGGTTGTCATGCTGCTTTTGTGCCTGCTGTCACTAAATGTCTTTTTGATCCCCGCGTTTTCGGATGTCCACGTCAGCCCCATGCTGGTGATCCTGATTCTGACCCTGTGCTGCATGACGATGATGCACATGCTGATGGGAAGTGAGGATGATGCGAGCTGTCGTCGGCATGCAGCTGAACGATCGCCGGAAGCCGGAACTTCGATCGAGTTGGCATCGAAAGTTGCATTTGATGACTTGATGCAAGTGACTTCGACGGAAGACGTCGGCGGCAAAGAAGGCAAATCACAGAGTTTGGCGACCCATTGGCGGCGCCCTGGCCGTTCACGCAATCGCGTGTTTCGTAGCTGGAGTCGCCAGACTTCAGTTGTTTTGGCGATCGCACCTTAACCGTTCACGCAATCGCTTGTTTCGTAGCTGGAGTCGCCAGACTTCAGTTGTTTTGGCGATCGCACCTTAAC
>JBDNHU010000489.1:0-5528 GCA_041688615.1 Mariniblastus sp.
AATCGCGTCTGGGCTTCTCGGCTTGACGATTTTGTGCGTTGTGGCCCCCTCGGCGATTCGGGCCGACGATTTCTTTGAATCCCGAATTCGTCCGCTGCTTATCAACCACTGCATCGAATGCCATGGAGCGAAGAAACAGGAATCCGGATTGCGACTCGATTCACGCGAGGGCTGGATTCGCGGAGGTGATAGTGGCACCGCGATTGTGCCTGGGGATCCCGAGAACAGTTTGCTGATCAAAGCCGTCAACGACTCGGGTGACGTCGCACCGATGCCGCCCGACGAAAACAAACTCACCCCCGCTCAGATCGCGGACTTGGTCACTTGGGTTAAGCAAGGTGCGGTTGATCCTCGTGTGCAGGTGTCGGAGAATGGACCGTCATCAAACGCCATGGACCTCGAAGCGGCGAAGCAATTTTGGTCGTTTCAAGCTTTGTCAAAGCCGTCTCCGCCCGAAGTCAACGATGCCCGCTGGATGGCCAATCCGGTGGATGCCTTTGTCCGATCAGAGTTGGAAAAGCACGAATTAGCTCCGGTCGGCACGGCTGATAAACGCACTTTGATCCGCCGCGCCACGTTCGACTTGACTGGATTGCCACCGACTCCCGCGGAAATCCATGCATTTCTAAATGACTCATCGCCTCAGGCATTCGCATCCCTGGTAGACCGTCTGCTGCAATCGCCTGCTTACGGAGAACGCTGGGGACGGCATTGGTTAGACATTGCCCGTTACGCGGACACGGCGGGTGACGGATCGGACTATCCCGTACGCGAAGCGGGCCAGTATCGCGACTGGGTTGTCAATGCGTTGAACCTTGACCAACCGTTTGACGAATTCATTCGGGAACAGATCGCTGGCGACATTCTGGCCCAGGACGGCCCTGCGGACCGTTATGCCGAGCGGGTGACTGCGACCGGTTTCCTCGCGATTGGTAAGCGTTACGGATACGCTCCCAATACGACCTATCAATACCTTGATTTCGCCGACGTGATCGATTCGGTGGGTCGCTCGATCCTGGGGTTGACGCTGGGATGTGCCCGCTGTCACGACCACAAATTCGATCCGATCTCGGCAGCCGATTATTATGCACTGTACGGCATTTTTGAAAGCACGCAGTGGGCGTTTCCCGGGGGCGAAGAGCACAAGCGTCCCGCTCACTTTCCTCCTTTGGTGCCCGTCCCTGAGGCCGCTCGGCTTGACCAAACGAAAGCGGATGAACTCGCTCGTCTGAACAGTGAACTCGAACAATTCAAGCAAATGCGTTTGAAAATGGACGGCAATTCGTTCGCTGGCGGAGTCGACCTGGGTTGGGAAACCCAAACGATCGGCAATCCACCGGCCCAGCCATGGTTCTCCAGCGGCCCGAACTGGATTCTCGCCGAGGCGCAGAGCCCGTTTTCCCACATTCATCCGGCAGGAACGCGTGGCGTCCGCGTGGCAGCTCCCCAACCGCACGACGGTATTCGCTACGGCTTTGCACCGGCTTTGCGTGCGGCACCGGGAAAGCAAATCCACTTTACGCTCGACTTCCGCACCGCCGCCGCATCAACACCGCAGGGAGCCTACCGGTTCTTTCTCGGGCAAGGAGTGGTCCAATCATTGGCAATCGAGTGCAGTGTGACCGCCACCGAGTTCGCGGTTCGCAGCGGAGCGGAGTGGGAAATCATTCGCACACTTGAACCCGGAACTTGGTACACGCTGCGGGTGACACTCGACCATGAAAAGAAAACTTACTCAGGCATCGTCGGCACGATCGACGACCTCAGCGAATTCAAGGACAAACCACTCAACCCGAACTGGAATGGGATTGCCGATACGTTTATCTGTGACGGGATCGGGCATACCGACGGGCCCGCACCAACCCGTGACATCGACAACCTGGGACTTCAAGAATCCGCATTCGGGATTCCCGGCAGCGGTCCTGTGGTCATCCCCGAACGCGAGCCGGTTTCGCAACAACGTTTAGCGGAGTTGGATGCTCAAATAGTGGAGATGACGAAGCACCGCGACGCGATCCTCACAACGCCGCCCTACCCAGTCGCCTACGGCGTCAGCGAAGGCACAGCGACCAACACACGGTTGCAACAACGTGGCGAACCCGAGCGACTCGGCGATGAGATCCCACGACGTTTCTTGGAAGTTCTCGGCGGTGATACGCTGTCTGCTGAATCCACCGGTAGCGGACGACTCGAATTGGCCAACTGGTTGACCCGTCCCTCGAATCCGTTGACCGCTCGTGTCTTCGTCAACCGAGTTTGGCAATGGCATTTTGGCCAAGGACTGGTTTCAACGCCGAGTGATTTTGGGGCCCAGGGCGAGCGACCCAGTCATCCCGAATTACTCGAATGGTTGTCTTCGGAATTCATCGCCTCGGGTTGGTCGATCAAGTCGCTTCATCGGTTGATCATGAACTCACAAACCTACACCCTGGCGAGCGAGGATCACGCCGAGAACTTGACTGCGGACCCCAGTAATCGTTGGCTGTGGCGTTACTCGCGACAGCCGCTCGATGCGGAATCGATACGAGATGCAATGCTTGCCGTCAGCGGCCAACTCGATCCTACGATTCCACCACCGCATCCGTTTCCGGCGGTCGAGACGTGGGCCTTCAGCATCCACAATCCGTTTCACGCCGTTTATGACTCCAATCACCGTAGCATTTACCTGATGCTCCAGCGGAACCGTCGACATCCATTCTTAGCGATGTTTGACGCGGCTGACCCGAATGTGAGTGTTGCCAAACGGCTACCGACGACGACTCCGACTCAGACGTTGTTTCTGATGAACTCTGCTTTCGTACACCAACAATCCCAGGCGTTTGCGAATCAGATTTTGGCATCGTCGCAGGAGGATGCGTCGCGCGTTCGTTTGACGTACGAACGTGTCCTGGGGCGTATCGCTACTGACGCGGAAGTGGAGCAAACGTTGACGTTTCTCTCCGCCTACCAAAGTAAGCTTGCCGTTGCGGAAACCTCGGCGCAGACCCCGTCAACAGGCGCCTGGGCCGCGATCGCACGCGTGTTGTTATCGAGCAATGAGTTCTTGTACGTGGACTAACGACTTTCGGCGTCCTTTATCCCAAGATCAAAAATGAATCTTCCTTTGCATACGAATCGTCGCGACTTTTTGCACCGCGCCTCGGGTGGCTTCGGCGCGTTGGCATTGGCGGGAATGTGGAACGAAATTCAAGCCGCATCGACCGATCCGCTGCTTGCTAAACCGGGACATTTCCCCGCGACTGCGGATCGCGTGATCTTCAATTTTTCGACCGGTGGTGTATCGCATGTCGACACGTTTGATCACAAACCTCGGCTCATCGCGGATCATGGCAAGTCGATCACCGCGTCACGTTGGCTCAATAAACCAGGTCAGTTTGAAAGATTCTTGATCAAGCCGAGGTGGGGGTTTAAACAGTATGGCGAGAGCGGCACGTGGGTCAGCGATCTATTCCCGCACATGGGCTCGGTGATCGACGACGTGTGTGTGCTCAACGCAATGCACTGTGAAAGTGACGGTCATGATAAGGCGACGTTGGCCGCTCACACCGGATCGGCCCAGCTCGCTCGACCGAGCGCCGGTGCCTGGGTCAGCTACGGGCTGGGGACGGAAAACCAAAACTTGCCGTCCTTCATGGTGCTCGCTCCGGCGGCCCCGTACGCGGGTGCGCAGACTTGGGGCAGCGATTTCTTGCCCGCCTGTCACCAGGGAACTCACGTCATGCCCGGCGAGCAACCGCTACCGAACATCCACGCCAAAGTCCCCGCCGAGCTGCAACAAATGGAGCTCGCGATGCTCAATCAATTGAATCGTGCTCATCTGCAACAACGCGATGCCGACCAGGCGCTCGATGCACGCATCCGCTCGTTTGAAACGGCGTTTGGGATGCAGCGTGAAGCTCCTGAAGCGTTCGACCTTTCCGGTGAAACCGAATCCACCTTGCAAATGTATGGCTTGCAGCGTGGTGCCACCAGCGGCTTTGGTTGGCAATGCCTTGTTGCACGCCGATTGGCCGAACGCGGAGTGCGTTTCCTCGAACTGATCGATGTCGGCTCGAGTTCCAATTGGGACTCACATGGAAACATGGGCGACCACGAGCATTTGGCCAAGGCGATCGACCAACCGATTGCCGGCTTGCTTACCGATTTGAAGCAGCGGGGCATGCTCGAACGCACGTTGGTGGTCTGGACGACAGAATTTGGCCGCACGCCGTTCCATCAAACAGCAGACCACGCTGGCCGCGAACATCACAATCATTGCTTCTCGTCGTGGATGGCCGGTGGTGGAGTCAAGGCGGGGATCGTGCATGGCGCGTCGGATGAATACGGCATCATGACAGCCGAAGGAGCGGTCCACACGCATGACTTGCACGCCACGATGTTGCATCTGTTGGGTATCGATCACGAACGTCTGACCTACCGATACGCAGGTCGCGACTTCCGCTTAACCGACGTTCACGGCAGCGTGCCCCAAGAAATCCTGGCGTGAGGGGAATGCATCGGACTTGGCCGACATTCAATTTATTAAATGAAAATCAGCTTGTTAAATAAAAATCAGCGAGGATCGTGGCCGTCTTCGGGCATCCGTTTTCCTTTCGTTTCGGGCAGAAAGTAAACGACCACGATTCCGCCGATGAACACAAAACTGACCCAGCTCGTCGCATCTCGAAACGCAGATAACCTCGCAACTTAACTCGCTCGCCACAATATCGGCTGTCAACTTCAACCGGAGCCTCTCATGCTCGAAACATTTACCGATCAATACGAAAACCTTCGCGACGACTCAGCCGGCAAGCATGCGAAGAAGCCTAGAGATCGGTCGACGAGCACAATCATTTAACAGCAAAGCCAAGCTTGAAATGGCTGATCGGTTTCGAGATGGATGTTTTAAGGCAACAGCTCCTGCGTCTAATGGGCCTTCGAAAGGCAGTCTCATCGTGCAAAGACTGTCCGAAACCGCCCGCACCATTGGCACGCTATCGACCGAGATATCCCTTCCCAGGTTGCGTCCCCGCATTGCCTGAGTCGGTCTTTCCCGGATTTTCCAGTGTATCGAAAGTGACCCTAAACGGCTGAAACAAGTTTTGATCAATTTGGTCGGCAACGTGATCAAATTCACAGCAGTTCCCGGCGAGTAGTTGATTTTGAAATCGGGGAGCGTTTTGTCGTTTGAGTCGACATTGATTTTTAGTTTTGGGTTGTCCAGAAGGTTGTTTTTTTGATCAACGCGGTCTCGGCGCGCCGCCCACGTCCGTTTTGGCAGTCTTTTTCTGGAGGCATCGTGATCACCATCTCTCCGGATGCCTTTGACATTCGTTCGTCGTGGTTCGCAATCGCTGACTGCATGGCTGCTAGCTGCTGTTGAAACACCAGTGATAAACCAATAAGGCTTTGACATCGCAGAGTGACGATAGGAACGTCGCCGATGTTCAAGGCATTTGTTCAAGAAGCCCGGTTAAGGGCGCAGAGGTGGAGCGTCTCTTTGAGTTTTTAATTTTCAACCGCTCGTTTCAGTCCCAAGTTTTATTGGG
>JBDNHU010000490.1:0-6444 GCA_041688615.1 Mariniblastus sp.
CGACCAGGTGTTGAAGCAGAACTTGGCGAACGATCCAAATTGCTTTGGGATTTTGGTGGATCAGCATGTGGCGACTATCAACTTCATCCACACTACTGGCGTGGGCAAATTGAGCGTCAGCAATTTCGACCACTCCATCGCCTTCGCCAAATAGTTTCTGTTTGATACTTTCGCTCCAAGTCATTGTTTCTAGGTGTCCAACCACATTGTGGTAGCGAGTCCAGGGAGCGGTTCGCACCTTTGCTAAGGCTTCGAAGAACGGCGAATCGGGGGCTAATGAATCGATACTGGTTTCGATGGTTAACAAATCTTTGCGCTTGAAAATGCCCGGATTCTCATTGATCAGCGATTGATTTTTTTGCACCAACCACTCGGGCAAGGTCAAAAGTTTTCGTCCAAGCCAGCGGGTGGTCGGATTGGCGAAGTCGCTTCCCTTGTAAGGTGTTCCCAGTGTGATGACTCGTTTGACGTGCGGGTTGGGCTTGAAGAATAGTGTCTTCCGTAAATTTTCGATGGCAACGGGATCGCCTTTTAATTCCTCAAACGAACGATCACTCACCAGACGCCAAAAATGATCGTCGCTTTCAACCGTTTGCAACAAAGAAATCAGGCCACCCATGCTGTGTCCGACCAGCATCATTTCATCTAAAGCCAGTGCTTGGTTGTCGGGGTCAAGTCGGAGTCGGGCTTCGTCTAGATCTTCGCGCATTTGTTTGGCGCTGGCCCAGAACGGTTGCCCTGTTGGATACATGTAAAACCAAAATTGATACCGCTTATTCAGCGTCGGGTTGGCTCGTAGGTCGTTGAACATTTCTGTCCAAGTAATCGCACTGGACCAGAAGCCGTGAACCATAACGACCGGGATCTTCGACGGATCGTAGGGTTCCAACATGTACAGACCCCGCACCTCTTTCCCTAGGTCTGCGTTTAACAACGAAGCGGTTGCCAATAAGTTGGATCGATACAGCGGATCATTCAAATAGTAGGCCAAAGGTGCGGTAATGTCCGTCGCCAGTGGCGTTTCCTTGGCGGCGACTCGGACGGTTGACTGACGAAGTGGATCAATCATTTCCAACTTGCCGGTGTAGACGTACTTGCCATTGGTCGAGTTCTTGGAATCCGAGACCAGACGCAAGAATGCGGTGACAGGCAATGTTAAATTGGGAGGATAATATTTTTCGCTGGGGGCAGGGTTGGCTTGTTGCTTTGCGCGAACAGCAATCAAAGGCACACCCAAACCGTATTGTCGATGGTGATTGGATAAACCATTAATATCAAAATCGGAAACGAATTCGAACTTCTCAAATTCTTCCGTTTGCCAATTGCCTAATATCTGGCACGACAGATCCAATTGAATTAGCGTTGAATCCAAAGTCACGGGACGATGGCCATTGAATTCATGCTGAGTTCTTAAGTGTCGAAGGATAGCCTGCAAGGATTGGTTGTAAGCTGATGTGACCTCGGCAAAATTTGGATCATAGGGATTGCGAGTCCGTTCAAATCGCGTCGACCAGAGGTAGTCGTAAGCCGAAACCACTGACATCAAGTGCCAATCGATTGCCGTTTTTTTGCGACCGTACTCGGATTCAAATTCAGCCTCGGCAAGTGATAACAAAGAGACGCACGCAGTCAAGTCGGCATTGTTCTCTAATTGGGAAAGTTTCCAAAGTTGATCAATTGCCTGGATTCGATCGTTTGTGAACGATTGCAGCAATGCGTAGCGGCGTAAGATTTGTTGATTCCGCTCGGAGGGTTCGGGCGGTGTTGGTCGCACGATCATGCGCCGCATTTGTTCCAGCGTCGAAGGCTTCACTCGCTTCATCACGACGGTCTCGGTACTTCCAATACTAGCAACCTTTGCCAACCGCTGAATACTGGAAGGATTGTCCAGCGATGCACATCCGGCGCATAACAGACCAATGGCAAAGCAGATTGCTCCGAATTGCAGTTTGATGTGCGAGTTACCGATTAGCAAGCGAATCATCTTTAATTATAAAGCCAGCATCGTAGCGGAATCTTGAAGCAAAATATGGGTCTGCCGATGTAATCCTAAACGTGATTGATCAGCGGAAGAGAACGAAATCAAATTTGGCACAGACCCAAAAGGTCGTTCTTCACTAAACACCTTTTGAGCGAAGTGAATGCGATTGGGCGAACTTCCGAGTGCTTATTTTGAAATTCGACTGCCACCCCGGTCAAATGAGACCGCGGACTGAAGTTTAATTAGCAGTTTTTTTCATTTTGGACAATGCATTTTTAGGCGATTTCGTCCTATCGCTGCGAGAATCCGAAATGAGCATCCGGTTCAGATTCGCCTCCAGGCTTCAATGAAATGGCTGGATCTAAGAAACGGTCGTTTGAAGTGTCATTTCAAGCGATTTAGTGGCGATCTGGCGTTAGGCAACTGCTAGCGATGCTCAGCACTGACTGCTTTTGAGAATGGCGATGTCAGCTATGGAACCGTTTGGTAAGCGACCGACTGCATTTAAGTTTGGCCGTTCGCTCAGACATTGATTTGGTACCGGATAGGTTGGCTCTGGGTTTGGGAAACGGGCTGTCTGGATCGTTTTGGCAGTCATCGTGACAATGTCCAGCGATGAACCTTAGAATGAACCTTAGAATGAACCCTCTGCGGAAGCATTGGTTTTATGGCGAAAGGTTGGGACGCAGGAGATTGGGACGCAGGAGAACCAAAGAGACTTTGAGGCAGCGGAAACTGGTTACGATAGTTTTGCTTTTTGACAAATGAACGGTTGGGCCTTGCTACGTGAATATTTTTGCGAAAATTGAATCGCTGGCCAAACAGCAGGTGCAGATTGCTTTGGATCAGGGTTGGTGGCGTGATTATGAGGGGCCGGCAACTGAACAACTTGTTGAAAAATTGTGCGCCGTGTTTGAGCAAGCGTTTGCTCATCTTTGTTGCTCGGGAACAATGGCGGTTGAACTGGCTTTGCGTGGAGTTGGGGTAAGACCTGGCGATAATGTACTGCTGGCGGGCTACGATTTCGCGGGGAACTTTCGAGCGATCGAAAGCTTGGGGGCGCGTCCGGTTCTGATTGACAATTCTGCCGATGCTTGGGTGATCGACCATCAATGGTTACCCAACGACGATTCCGAAAAATATGCTGCGATTATTGTTTCGCCATTGCATGGTTCGTTGGTTGATTTAACGCCCATAAAAAATTGGTGTCACGCCAGGGGCTGTGCTTTGATTTTGGACGAGTGCCAAGTGCCTGCAGCGATGATTGGCGGTCGATTACTGGGAAGCCAGGCCGATGCGACTTGCCTTAGTTTTGGCGGCAGCAAACTGTTAACTTCAGGCCGAGGCGGTGCGGTTCTGACACCACACGAGCAAGTTTTACAGCGAATCAGAATCGCCAGCGACCGAGGCAATGACGCAACGGCACTAAGTCAATTGCAGGCCGCAAGCTTGCTGCCGCAGGTTGACCATTTGGTGGCGGCAAACCATTATCGAGCATCACTATTTGAGCCGATATGGAAAATTGCGGCTGAATTTAATTGGTTGTTGGACCCGTTTGCCATGGCAAACCCCGGTCAATTGGATGGCAGTGTCCCTGTTTCGGATGGCGAGAATCTACGAGTTTTTTATAAGATCGGCTGGCGTTTGAAAGGGCAAGTTAATCGAAATGGCATTATGCATAAGGCAGCAGAGCACGGAATTCCCTTAGGTGAAGGTTTTCGCGGGTTCCATCTGCGAAGTGTTCGTCGTTGTGGACGGGTTGGTGAATTGCCCAATGCGAAAGCCGCTGCCGAGCAAACTATCTTGTTAAGTCACACATACTTGACGGGTAATGTGGATTTGGATGAAGTCAAGTTGCAAAAATGGCACAGCTTCCTGAATGACTGTATCGATGCCCGAAAAATCGATTAATCCAAAGAATATTGTTCAGGAAAGTAGGCAAAAACCGAACAAAAGTGACGTAGGCGGGAATTAAGATCATTGTAAAGATTCGCTCAAGTAGCCAACCTGACCGCCTGACAAGTTATGCTGGGAAGATTATCCTTAGTACTGGGGATGACAACCGAGCCGAAATGCTTGTTTGATCGACACGAATTGTGTTGGTTAGCCAGCATGGAGACGGTCGTCGCAGAACCGCTAAATCAAGTTTTTTGGGTCAAGTTCACGGCTTCCCAATCGTCGGCAGGTGATCTTATTGGGTAGCCGTTTAGGATTCATTTGGCGGCAGCCCGATCTTGATGTACCATCGCTGACCCTGGCTTACTTTGACCCGAACCCACAATCCCCATCGCTGAATTCCCTCCTGATGACTCCTTAGGCCCATTCCCAAATGTTGCAGTGATTTTTGCTTAGAAAGCCGCTTCCATCGCCCACAGGCATGCAAGATAAGGACTTTGGGTGAAATTCGATCGATTTGATTTGATTTTGAGTTTACGACTCCGGATCAACGGTTAGAAGGCGTGATGTTGCGAGTTGTTAATGATGCCATTGAAGACGTTTGAATGTCAAAAAGTTTAAACCTAAAGAATCAGCCAAAGACCCAATCGGGAAAATTGGTAATCGAATCTTTCGAGCGATTTGAGCGTCGATTGTGGGAACGTAATCCCTTGATTTGGTTTGGTTCTCTTTTGGCACCCTTACTTTTGACCGCCCTGGCGATCTTGGGTGTCTACCTGTTTAGTGGCATGATTGCGGTCAATCGATTGATCGTTGCTACCCTGGCTACTGCAATGGTGTTTGGCCGATTTGTGATTTTGTTTGGCCAATCGTCTGAAATTGCTCCGGATTCGATTGAAGCGAGTTCGATGTGGTTTGGTTCCTTGCAAGAGTTAGCCAATATTAGCTCGCTGGAATTGTTCGGTTTGGTGATGTATTTAGATCTGATCGTCGCCGCGTTTTTGGCGTTTCATTTGGGTTTTATCTTTAAGGTCCCTTTTATTGGACCTCGAGTTGCCGACTTGATCGGCGATAGTCAAACGCTGTTAAACAGTCACCCAAGAATCAAACGTATTTCGTTTGTAGGGCTGGTTTTGTTCGTAATGTTTCCCACATCCACCACAGGAAGTGTTGGCGGTTCGATCTTTGGGCGTTTGATGGGTTTATCGCGTTCGACAACATTCGGGGCGATCGCCATTGGCAGTTTGTTTGGGAACGGTTTGATGTACCTGTTGGCTGGGCAGGTCAACAAGTACGTGGACAAGGATGATTGGTGGTTGAAATTAATCGGCGTACTTTTTTGCTTGATCATTATGGTCTTCTTGGAACGTCGTTACCGACACATGCAGAAAACGGCTCGCGAAGAACAGGCAAAATTGGTTGCCGATACGCTGGACCAGGGCGAGCAATCGGGCGAGCAAGCGGGCGAGCAATCGGGCGAGGCGACACCACATAGTGTTAGTGACGCGACTGAGGGTCCGCAATCGCGACCCAAGAGAGTGGCAGCCGCTGGCGAACAGAGCGAATCGCGTGGTAGCACCAAATCACTTTCCACAGAATCACTTTCCACAGAAGTCCTATCCGAAGAAAATTCTGAAACAAGTTAAGGGATCGTCCGCATATGAGTTTCGCTATTTTTGAATGCGGGATGTTAGTACGGGACAATTCCTGAGTTCCGGTGGATCGATCAGGCCAGTTCCAGCCAGCCCAATGCCTGGGAAAACACTGTGGTTGTGTGCAACGGAGCGTGGATCGAGCTAAAATTGTCGGCTGGAACCCAACGGGCAACGGCCCAAGTGCGAATCTAGATTCGGTGCCAGTTTGCAGCTTATGTTTTGGTTCCATTTGACAAAAGAAACCTCATGGCCATTGCCCAACAAGTGTTAATCGATGCGGCTCTTGCGGTCCGAAACAATGCCTACGCGCCCTACTCTAAATTTCGTGTAGGTGCCGCCTTGGAAGTAGAAGGTCAGCAGCAGCCTATTGTGGGGTGCAATGTCGAAAACGCCTCGTATGGATTGGCGATATGTGCTGAACGAATGGCAGTCGGTAGCGCGGTTGCCAAAGGGATGGTCGACAAGCGATCGATCAAGACTGTGGTGGTTGCAGCAAGTCCGCTGGCGACTCCCTGCGGTGCGTGCCGCCAGTTCCTGTCCGAGTTTAATCTTGATATGGAAGTGATTTGCGTAGATGCAAACAACCCATCTCTAATCAAGAGATGGCGACTAAATGAATTGTTGCCAGAGAGTTTTCAATTCTAATCTTTTTGTGCATTGGTTTGACCTTTCGCCACCGTTTGCGAAATGGTGTTGTGCAAACACGCACGGTTTCGAGTCGTTTTTGGAAGTCCGAATTCGGCGGCTTGTTGGGTTTTTAGATCGGCAGTTACGTCTGTCATTCATTGGAATGTGACCAGCGGGGGTTGGTCTTGTTAGATAACACAACAAAGGTTAACACAACAAAGGTTAACACAACAAAGGTTAACACAACAAAGGTTAACACAACAAAGGTTAACACAACAAAGGTTA
>JBDNHU010000491.1:0-5668 GCA_041688615.1 Mariniblastus sp.
AGTTTTCGCGAAGATTGCGAAACCGGTATGCCAGCAATGTGATCAGCCAGTTCGACGTTATACAAGTGATCATATTGCCGATTTGCTGGCCAAACTTGTAGACGGGTCCAAGGCCATGATTGGTTTTAGCTGGAAAGGACCGGATGATCAGTGGTGTCAAGTTGCCCAACATTTGCTGTTGGCCGGTTTCTCTAGGGCTTCGGTGGATGGGCAGGCGATCGAGTTGGCAAAAGCGGCGGCGGGTGATGGCTTGCAAGTTCAAGAGGAACCCTTGGCCAATACCGAACTTCCCGTTGCGATGGCCTTGGAAGAGCTTGGGTGGCAGAGCGTTTTAAATCCAGCGGCCCAGTTTGTGGACGGCGAAGTGGTGGTCCAAGAGGTCCTGTACTTGCCAAAGAAGAGGGCCGCCACGGCGCGAGCGGCATCCACAGGTGGGAAGCCCAAAAGGAAGATTGCCAAAGCCAAGTCTAAAGTCAAATCCAAAGCTGGGGCTCAGAAGAATGTGAAGTACGCTGCCGGCATGAGATCGGGATCTTCTGATAACTTGGATGAACCCTCAGCAGTGATGATGACCGTTGATGTGGTGGTTGATCGAATTGTCGTGGGGACAACCGAACGTTCTCGTATAATTGAATCGATTGAAACTGCGATGGCTTTTGGTGGAAAGGCTTTTGTGTGGTTAAATGAAGCCAATCCGACGGACACCCAACGCCAACGGAGTCTTCAATACCAAGGTTTTCCTGCCGCCGTGGTTGACCAATGTCTTGGAATGCCTGGCCTGCGGTGCAACTTTAGCGATCAATTGCAATGTGGTGGCTGTAATCAATTCTTCCCTTTACCGACGCCGCCTTTGTTTAGCTATAACTCGCCGATGGGTGCGTGCTCGGTTTGTGAAGGGTTTGGTAGTATTTCTAGGTTAGACATCAAACTGATCGTGCCTGACCCTCGAAAAACGATTCGGGAAGGCGCGGTGCAGCCTTGGACCACTCCCAAGTACAAGGCAAAGTGGCGTTTGCTCTTGTCAATCGCCGACGAAATCGGTCTGCCAGTCGATGTTCCGTTTCAAGATTTGAACGACGTGGATGTCAAGAAGGTCTGGGAAGGATCGTCAAAGCATCGGTTCGGTGGGTTGAATGGATTTTTTCGATGGCTGGAAAAACGCAAATACAAGATGCATTATCGGATCTTTCTGGCGCGTTGGCGTTCTTACTTTGAATGTGAAGCTTGCCATGGCCGACGACTTGGGGACAAATCGTTGCAGTTTAAAATCGACGACAAGTCGATCGCAGATGTTTGTGAAATGAAATTGTCGGATGCATTGCCATGGCTGAGGCAATTGGAACTGGATTTAGAGCAACGGGCCGCAGTGCGAACGGTGGTGCCTCAGGTTACCAGTCGAATGCAATATCTTTGCGACGTTGGATTGTCCTATGTTTCGTTGCAACGCACGCTAAAGACACTTAGCGGTGGTGAATTGCAGCGGACTGCCCTGACGACGGCACTGGGGTCTTCGTTAGTCAATATGTTGTATGTTTTGGATGAACCCAGCGTTGGACTTCATCCCCGCGATGTCGCTCGGCTGACCGCGGCCATTGGCAATTTGCACGCAGGTGGCAATACCGTTGTGACAGTGGAGCATGAGCCCGCGATGTTGGCAGCGGTTGATCGGATTATTGAAATTGGGCCGGCGGCCGGAGCCGATGGCGGCAATGTTGTCTTTGATGGTACTTTGGTGGAGATGAAAAAAGACAAGGCATCGGTAACCGCTAGATTTCTTCAGCACATTTCCAAAGAGGGATCGCCCCAGGCAAATGCCGGTGTCGGAAATGTCAGTATCGCAAAAGGCAAGAAGAAGGCTGGATTGAAGGCGGCATCTCGCTCTAGTTCGCGTCGAAAGCCCACCGGGTGGTTGGAACTTAATGGGGCCACGGGAAATAATCTGAAAAATGTCAGTGTGAAAGTTCCAACCGGCGTGCTTTGCCTAGTGACTGGGGTTAGCGGATCGGGCAAGAGTTCACTGATTCGTCAAACACTTTACCCTGCCCTGTGGAATCAACTGTCTGACAAGTTGATTGACGGATTGCCATTGAAGTCGATTTCGGTTCCCCAACAGATCGACGAAGTGATCATGATTGATGATAGTCCGATTGGGCGATCGCCGCGCAGTAATCCTGTGACCTATCTGAAGGCGTTTGAACCGATTCGTGCGTTGTTCGCGTCGACCCTGGAGGCGAAAGCTCGGAATTTTACCGCGGGCAGTTTCAGTTTCAATGTCGACGGGGGACGGTGCACCAAATGCCAAGGTGATGGGAGTTTGTCGATTGACATGCAGTTCATGCCAGACGTCTATATGCAGTGTCCCGAATGCCAGGGAACTCGGTATCAAAAAGAATTGCTAGAGGTTACCGTTCGCGACAAGAGTATTCACGAAGTCTTGGGTTTGACGGTGCGGCAAGCGTTTGGCTTCTTTCGAGGGCATAGCAAAATACAATCGCGTTTGAAGCCTTTGATCGATGTTGGACTCGAATACGTTAACTTAGGACAAGGTGCTCCGACGTTATCTGCAGGCGAATCTCAACGGTTGAAACTGGCGGCGTATTTGGGGGTCGCTCGGAAGAAGCAGACGTTATTTATTCTTGACGAACCCAGTACCGGACTGCATCCAATCGATATTCAAAAGTTGATTGAATGCTTCTCCGCTTTATTAGATGTGGGGCATTCATTACTTGTGATCGAACACAATACCCAATTGATGTCCGCGGCGGACTATATTATCGACGTTGGTCCAGAATCATCTGACGAAGGCGGCACGATTGTGGCAGCGGGTGCTCCCGAGGAACTGGTGGAGTGTGTCGAGAGTGTTACGGGGCAGTATTTGAAAGCCGAGTTAGAATTCTGGAAAGAACAGTCATTAAATTCGAGCCCCTAAAAGCTTCCGTGCGGTGTTCCCATATTTTTGCATTAATTTTTCTGGAAGGTGATTCCGATGCAACCATTCACAACCAAAAAACGTAGGGCAGACGCCCCGCCTGCTTCCCCCGTTCCGGTCCAAAGATGCTTGAATGATTTTTCTGTCGTCATGCGATGGATCGCGGCGACCGCAGTCATCTGCGCTGCGATTACGTTCGTAGATTATGCGATTGCTCAGGTTGATCGCGTGCAACCCCAGCAAGATGCTGTGCAAGACCAAGGCAGTAACGCAGCGCCAGCAACCGGCAATCCGGTTGCCCAAGCGGAATTGCGGCGTGATCCTGCTAGGTGGCAGGCTTCGATGAAAGCCTTTGCGTCGGAGGATGAAAAACGATTGCATCGCGATGTTGTCTTTACCGGCAGTTCAAGTGTTCGGAAATGGAAGTTGGACGAATCTTTCGGCCAGCGGTTCTCTTATGTCAACCGTGGTTTTGGTGGATCAATTTTGAATGATTCGATCGCTCACATGGATTCAGTCATCATCCGGTACACTCCGAAAGTGGTTGCAATTTATGCCGGCGATAACGATTTGAATTTGGGGATGACTGTGGAGCAAGTGGTGGAAGATTATCAGGAATTTGTCCAGAAACTTCGGCAAGCGTTGCCTGACGTTCGCTTGGTTTACATTGCGATCAAACCCAGCATTGCCCGATGGGAATTAATTGACTCGATCAGGGACACGAATAATCGAATTCAGGCGATTACGGAGAAACACCCGTGGCAAAGTTTCGCGGATATTGTGCCGGTGACGATGGGTGCGGATCAACGTCCCGACCCAGCTGTGTTTCGAAGCGACGATTTGCATATCAACGCCGAAGGTTATCGCCGCTGGACTTTGGTGGTCGAACCATTGGTGGAAAAACAACTGTCCCTGGCGAATTCGGCACCGCCCGATGTCGCGGCGTTGGCTGCGCCCCAATCCAAGTAGATCTTGCGTCTTGGAAACTGCGTCTTGGAAACTGCGTCTTGGAAACTGCGTCTTGGAAACTGCGTCTTGGAAACTGTGTCTTGGCGACAAGTGACCCGGCTACGTCGAAAAACTTTAGGGGCCGGGTTTCAAAAGGCCAGCAAATTGCCTCTGAATTGTGCAAACTGGACGTTTCTATTGTAAGATTGGCGGCACCTTGGCTACCTGATTTTCAGCAACGACTGGACTTCGGTCCATTCTGAGTGGCTGTGGGTAAAAGCGGAAGCAATAACGGTAATCGTAAATCTTACAATTTTAGAGTGCGAGATGAATATGAAAAGCAAAGTCAAAGCAGTTGTCGCAGCGTCTTCTTGGGGACGATTGGTCTGCAGTTTGGTGATCTGCAGTTTGGTATTCAACGTCGGGTGTTCGTCAGTGACCGGACCGGATCCGATTGGTGGTAGCAATGTCACATTAGCTAAAGGAACGGCGGCTCCCGCGCTTTCGGTGGCAAGTTGGATCGGCGGCGACCCCGTTTCTAAATTTGAACCGGGCAAAGTTTATGTGGTTGAATTTTGGGCAACATGGTGTGGGCCGTGTGTTTCGAACATGCCACATTTGGCGACTTTGCAATCCAAATACCAGGATGAGGTTCGCTTCATTGGTGTCACCGATGAAGACAATGAAACGGTACAGGGATTCTTGGCAAAACAACATCCGACCCAAGGGAAGACCTTTGGCGAGATTATTAACTATACCCTCGCTTTGGATGACCAACGACAAACCAATGCCAACTATATGGAAGCGGCCAACCAGAATGGCATTCCGACCGCCTTCATTGTCGGCAAGGATGGCATCGTTTCTTGGATTGGACATCCCGCCAAGATTGACAGGGCATTAGCCGAAGCCGTTTCCAAATAGCATAAAAGCGCCGCAACCCCGATTAGAACGGCGTCAGATACCTCCGACTTGTGTTAGGCAAAGCTAACTTATGTCAGGCAAAGCTGATTTGGGTCAGGGCTGATTTGTGTCAGGCAAAGTTACGCAATGATCCAACTTAGACATGACCCGGGTTTAGATCTTACGCGTTCTGATTGGATCGCCAGTTGAGAACAGCAAGGCTTATGGCGGTGCTACATCATTCATTGACGGCGGATGATTGTGTTGGGTCTTTAGTTGGATGCTTCAAGGATTTTGCGTGGATCGGTTTTTGCGATAATGTCGCTAATTCCCGTTTGATTGAAGCCTTTGTAGCCATCATTTCGTTCCAAGACTTCTAGATGGGAACCGATCGCGCCTTTTGCCGTCATTTGTTGGGCCTGTTGTTGGGTGATTGCCGCACAGTCAACCGCTTTTTGCAAACGGGTGGGATTGACGGTCCACGTTTCAGGGGCGGTAAAGGACTGCTTTAGGTGGTCGAAATCGGTGAACGGGTTCATGTTGCCGATTCCCGCCGCTTCTAATTGTTCTCTAGCGGCCTGAAATTCGAACTGGCATTCCAGATGATGAAGACCTGCACCGGCGAAGGAATCGCCATGCAGCATGCACCAAAGTCCAACCGTTCCCAACTTATCTAAAGGTGCGAAACCTTCGTGAGCGAAGTCGCCCGACAATTCTTCTGGCAGAAGATCCACATCCGCAAAAATCACGATCCCCCCGGTAGGATGTTCCAACACTTGGGCCCCCCAACCGGCCTGTTTACCCGCGTAGAAGCGTTCGCGGCATCGCACGCCCAACGTCTCCAGGCTGTGAATCAATTGGGGAAAGTAATCGCGGCTGCACCGGTAGGTG
>JBDNHU010000492.1:0-4918 GCA_041688615.1 Mariniblastus sp.
AACTAGCATAGAACGTGAAGACAGGCTCGCTTTCATTGGATTCTTCCCCCCATGAACCCTTTTGCAACCGCTCGAAAAACGATCATGGCATTAATGTATCAACTGACTTCTTCACGACTCCTACATTCGCTGGCCTATGGATTGGCCACTGTGATATTCTGGATGAGTGTGGAACACACAACGCACGCCGACGACATCAACTCTGAACCCACCACACGAATAAGTTTCGACCAGCAGATCCGCCCGATTTTCAACAAACATTGCACCGCGTGTCACGGCGGCGTGAAACAAGCGGCTGAGATTTCTTTCGCCTACCGGGATCAAGTGCTTCCTCCCAACGGTTGGATTGTCCAGCCGGGTGATCCCGATGCTTCGGTTCTGATCGAGCGAATTTTATCTGATGATCCTGAATTGCGTATGCCTCCGCCGGAACACGGTCCAGCACTATCGACTGACGAGGTAAAGCTTTTGACGCAGTGGATTCAACAAGGTGCCAGTTGGCAAGAACACTGGGCCTACGAAAAACCTCAGGCACATCCTGCTCCAGAAGTTGAAACAGAAGACTGGTGCCGCCAAAAAACCGACTGGTTTATATTGGCCAACCTTGAACGCAAAGGACTTCAACCGTCGGTGGATGCGACACCCGAACGATGGTTGCGCCGAGTCACTTTAGACCTAATCGGCCTGCCGCCAACGATTCAGGCGAGGGACGCGTTCTTGAATGATGTCAAAGCGAACGGTGAGATCGCTTACCAAAAGGAAGTCGATCGCCTACTGGCCTCCACCAGCTTCGGTGAAAGATGGGCCAGCGTTTGGCTAGATCAAGTCCGTTACGCAGATTCAAAAGGCCTGGGGGCGGATGGGAAACGAAACATCTGGAAGTATCGTGATTGGGTCATCGATTGCTTCAATCGCGACTTGCCGTATGATCAGTTCACAATCAAGCAGATCGCTGGCGACTTGCTGCCCAATCCAACGATCGAAGATTTGATTGCGACTGCGGCACATCGGTTAACCCAGACCAATGAAGAAGGCGGAACCGATGACGAGGAATTTCGAGTCGCCGCAGTCCTGGATCGAGTCAACACAACATGGCAAGCATGGCAAGGCGTAACGTTTGGCTGTGTTCAATGTCACAGTCATCCTTACGACCCGATTCGACACGACGAATACTACAAGTTCGCCGCATTTTTCAACAATACTTCGGATGTCGATCTAAACGAAGACTGGCCCGTCGTGCAAGCACCCATTGACCCCAAAGAATATCCTCAAGCTGCGGAATTAGACCAGCAGATCAATGCCACCAATCAGAAAATTTGGCAGGCCGAGTTCAACTTACTCAAAGCTGAAAATCTTTGGCAGGCACTAAACGATGTAACGGTAGCATGCAACAAACCTACGAACGTCATCATCGAAACCATTAATCAACATCATGCCTTCAAGACGGTTGACACCGTTGCCCAGAACTCGGACTTCACGATCGAGTCCGCAATGCCCGCCGGAGTCAATCGTTTAACGGCGATCCGCTTGACTGCTTTGCCGCTTGACTTGCCAACTGCGGCTCGAGATTCCGAATGGGGATTCGTGCTTTCTCACATAGAAGCCCAACTGTTAGTGCCAGGCGTTAAGGAGCCACAGACTTTGACTCTAGTCAAGGTCATCGCTGATGAGCCAGATCCATTTTTTGATCCAAAAGATAGTCTAGATCCTAAGTCGGATCGTGGCTTTGCGGCGTACACTCGAATCCACTACCCAAGACAGGCGGCGTTCATCTTAGACCAGCCCGTCTGGGTCCCTGAGGGCACGCGACTTCAGGTGACCTTAAAGCATCGGGTTAACATTTTAGCGTCGTTTTCGTTGATCACTCGGAGTGGCTATTTGGAAGTCACGTCCAGTCCCTTGGTGACGGAAATTGGTCAAGATGAAGAACTGCAGATCTTACATACCCGGTTAGGAAACTTGAAGAAACAGCGAAACGCGATCCCCTCTACATCGGTGCCGATTCTCCAAGAGCGGGACAAGCATTTAAGTCGTCCAACCCATGTCTTTGTTCGGGGCCTATTCCTAACCAAAGACAAAGAGGTTACCGCGGACACGCCCAAATTCTTCCCGCCGCTTCCCAAGGACGGCCCCGCCAATCGCCTGGCCTTGGCAAATTGGCTGGTCAGCAAAGAAAACCCTTTGACCGCTCGAGTTGCCGTCAACCGGGTCTGGGCTCAACTGTTTGGCACCGGTCTGGTTTCAACCGAGGAAGATTTTGGTTCGTCCGGCGAACGGCCCTCGCACCCAGAACTATTAGATGATTTAGCGGTTCGATTTCAAAACGAACATGCCTGGAGCTTTAAGAAACTAGCCCGCGAATTGGTCCTTTCCCGAACCTACCGACAATCGGCAAAAGTGACTCCCAGCTTACTGCAACAAGATGCACACAATCGTTGGCTGGGTCGTGGCCCAAGAGTTCGTTTGACGGCCGAAATGGTACGCGATCAAGCGTTGGCCGTTTGTGGTTTGCTAAGCGATCGAATGGCAGGACCGCCGGTGCATCCGCCAATCCCCGAAGGCGTTTGGCAGCCTTTTTCTGGGAATGACCATTGGAATACCGCAGGGATCGACGATGAAAACAGATATCGTCGTTCGGTCTACACTTACACCAAGCGCAGTATCCCCTACCCGATGTTCGCGGCGTTTGATGCACCGTCGCGCGAGACTTGTTCGGCCAGACGCTTGCGATCCAATACTCCCTTGCAAGCGTTGATGACGATGAACGATTTAACGTTTGCCGAATGTGCGCAATCGTTGGGGCAACGAATGCTAGAAAATGGCGACGATCGCAAAGCACAGATCCGCTATGGTTTCGTGCGGGTCACCTGTCGCGAACCAAGCGAAAGTGAAATCGTGGATCTACTGAAACTGGACCAACTGCTGCATGAGGATAAGACAGGCCCTGACGCATCGCAGACAGATCTTAAGCTGACCAACATCGCGTCCGTTCTTTTGAACCTTGATGAATTCCTTACGAAGTAAGAACCATGCCCGAATCGAACATTCAAAACGAATTCTACTTTCGCAATTTACAGCAAACCACTCGTCGACACTTCTTACGGGAATCGGCAACGGGACTTGGTGCGATATGGTTGGCCATGCAGAACGGACAAGTGTCCGCCGATGAACTGACTACCCCGCTCCATTCAGCCGACAATCCACTTAGCCCGCTCGCGCCCCCGTTTCCAGCTAAGGCGAAGCGGGTGATTTACCTGCATATGATTGGCGCACCAAGCCAGCTTGAATTGTTCGACTTCAAACCTGAATTACAGCGCCTTGACGGCCAAGAATGCCCCAGCGAATTTCTTGAGGGAAAACGCTTCGCGTTCATCCAAGGCACGCCTCGGATGCTGGGGCCTCAATACCCTTTCAAACAACACGGAAAATCAGGGGCGTGGGTATCCGACCGATTGCCGCTTTTCTCCCAACACGTGGATGATGTTTGCTTTATCAAGACAATGCAAACCGACCAGTTCAACCACGGCCCGGCACAACTGATGGTCCATACAGGACAAGCACGCATGGGTTCACCCTCGATTGGTTCCTGGGTCACTTGGGGGTTGGGGTCAGAGAATGAAAACCTTCCTGGCTACATGGTTTTGCTGTCGGGTGGACGTCAACCGCGAGTTGGAAAAGCTCTTTGGAGCGCCGGATTTTTGCCGTCGGTCTATCAGGGGGTTCAGTGCCGATCCAAAGGGGCACCGGTATTAGATATTGCAAACCCCGATGGCGTGTCACGGGAAGATCGACGAAAGATGCTTGACACCTTAAACGAACTGAACCAAAAATCATTCAACGAATTTGGCGATCCAGAAACCTTGACTCGAATTGCTCAGTATGAAATGGCCTACCGAATGCAAGCGGCAGTGCCCGAAGTGATGGACATTACTCAAGAACCTAAACACATTCAAGAACTATACGGAGCCCAGCCTGGAAAAGAATCGTTCGCTAACAACTGTCTTCTGGCAAGGAGATTGGCAGAGCAGGGCGTTCGATTTATCCAGCTATTTGACTGGGGTTGGGATTCGCATGGAGCTGATAAAAATGAAGCCCTGAACGAAGGTTTCAAAAATAAGTGCCAGTCGGTCGACCGACCGATTGCTGCGTTGCTGCAGGATCTAAAACAACGAGACATGCTCAAGGATACGCTGGTGATTTGGAGTGGCGAGTTTGGTCGCACACCGATGCGAGAAAACCGAGGCGGTGGTGAAATGAAGTTTGTGGGTCGAGACCATAATCCGTCTGCTTTCACATTGTGGATGGCAGGCGGCGGCGTGAAAGCTGGAATCACCTATGGGCAAACCGATCCTGTGGGCTACACAGCTGCGGAAAACCCAGTGCCACTGCGCGACTTTCATGCAACGGTGCTAAATCTACTGGGGTTCAACCACCAAACTCTTAGCGTGCCCGTACAAGGGCTTAAGCAAAAACTGACCGGCGTGAATCCTGCAGCGGTCATCAACGAGATCATCGCCTGACGCCGAAGCACTAGCCGTAAACTGCACGAACGTGACAGTCACCAACCGCCAACCAATCTTAACGCATTGAATGGCTCTTTGGTGGCATGCCACCGCCTTCCCTAGGCCCACAAACCCGGAACCCTGACTGCGGCACTCTGTGTTTGGGAACTGTGTGTTTGGGAACTGTGTGTTTGGGAACTGTGTGTTTGGGAACTGTGTGTTTGGGAACTGTGTGTTTGGGAACGCTCTATAATTTTTGGCACACGGTAGACCTGTGATCGCGGTAGGGACGGCTGTTGCCAGCCGCCCCCCGCACAGATCCGTACGTGAAGAATTACCTCATACGGCTCCTACCTTGGGTCGGTCGCGAAACTGCTTCACGATCGCCGTCCAACCCGCTTCACCGGCCTTGTCCG
>JBDNHU010000493.1:0-5074 GCA_041688615.1 Mariniblastus sp.
CAACCTAAACCACCCGTCAATAACGGTACTCAGAAACGCTTACATTTCAATAGCGAAGGTGTTTCAAATGGTGTGTGCGATTTAGAGCCAAACCGGTGGCGTGATTTGCTGGTCTCTTCTTGAATTGGTTCCAGTCAAGGTCGCCGAAATTTGTTAAACTAAACTTTGCTGACTGATTGTATGTCTCAGGGAAGCGGGTTGGCTTTTGCATCGGAGAATCGGAGAATCGGGCAGATGGTTGTTTCGCCAAACAGGAACGTATGGAATTGTTTTATTGCATTGTGAACCGAGTGACCCATGACGGTAGAAACTGATCGCCCAGGTGAGGCCAGTGAACCTGGCCAATTGAGTGAAGATCCTGTGATTGACGCGACTTTGGTTTTGACGTCTGAAAAGTCATCGCTAGCAGGGGGCGTTGGGGCAGGTGGCGTTTGTTGGGATAGATCGGCGGTCGGTGGTGCTAGGTTGAATGGACCAACGTGGGCCAGGTTCAGTCGACTTGAGCGGATCTTATTGATTTTGGTCGGTGTCGGGATCATCGCTTTGCTGTTGGTCGCTCGCAGCCTGACACCCAGCCCCAGCGGGATTGGGACTCATCAAAGCTTGGGTTTTCCGCCTTGTGGTTTTATCACTATTTTTGGGGTGCCCTGCCCTTCGTGTGGGATGACCACTAGCTGGGCTTGGTTGACTCGGGGAAATTTAATCCAGTCTTGGCGAGCGAATCCTGGTGGATTGGCGTTGGGACTATTCGTGGGAACGATGGGACCTTGGATGTTGGTCAGCGGTTTACGTGGGCGATGGTGGCCTTGGGACTGCCAACCCATTTATGTGTTGGCCGCGGGGTTATCGGTGTTGGTGATCGCGATTGTTCAGTGGGTGATTCGCATTATGTGAGTGGAAGTAAACTGGATGTGAGTGGAAGTAAACTGGCTGTGAGTGGAAGTAACCTGGCTGTGAGTGGAAGTAACCTGGCTGTGAGTGGAAGTAACCTGGCTGTGAGTGGAAGTAACCTGGAAATTTCCATCCTTTGGCAATCGCTGTTGCTCTTGCATGGGAATTCCAGTAATAGATATCGATTGTCCGTCTGTCACGTTTTTGCGCTCGGAATTTGTTAGAAGTTTCAAGTCTGAACGCACTTGGCAGTGAGCGAAGAATCTTGTGAGCTTGAAGGATCAAGCGAGCGTCAAGACGAGTCAACCATGGTTTCGAAGCAGGAAAAAGGAGTTTCCAGATGATTCATAGAGACAATCACCCTATGGCGTATCGTATGCGTGGGTTAGTGCTTGCGGCCTGCTTTGTTTCAATGTTCATGTCCGTTGGCTGTATTGGCGGGGCGGCCCAATTGATGTACGTTCTGTTCGGCCACAAGGTGGACGCGGAATTTCCGGGTTTCAAAGACAAGCGTGTGGCGATCTTGACGATGGCGGATGCCAGTTCGTTTGGTCCAGACACCTTAAGCGAGACCATTAGTCGGGCGGTTGCCATTAAATTGGGCAACAACATCAAGAAGATTGATATCGTTCCTCAGGGCGAGATCGCAGATTGGATGGATGTCAACGGTTGGGGCCGACCTGACCATAAAGAATTGGGCAAAGGCGTGAACGCGGACTTCGTGCTTGTGATCGAATTGGAAGACTATGGAATCCATGAGGGCAAGACGATTTACAAAGGACATTCGAACATCAAGATCGATGTGTATGACATGAATGACGATGGGCGAGTCGTGTACTCACTGGGCCCAGACGAGTTTATTTTCCCTCGGGATGGTCGTCCGGCGATCGAATCCAGCGAGCGAAAATTTGAGGCGTTTTATTTGTCTCGGTTGGCAGATTCGGTTGCAAGGCATTTTCATAGTTTTGATTCCACCGAAATGGCGGCGATGGATTCAGAATTGATGAAGTAACGATTGTTGACAAGTTGAATCTTTGAAAATATCGAATGACAGCCCGCAGCAAATGCCGCGAGCTGTCATTTTTTTTGCGCTGTGGGGCCAGTTGACTCGGTTTGGGCAGGCGATTGCTCGGTTGCTGTTTTCCATTAGTGACGCCCACCGAATCGCTTTGGAACAGATCAAAGGTGTCAGGGTGTGTTACCAGGCGACGGTATCTTTGGGGGTTGCCAGGTACTGCGGTCCAGTCCTTCAGGGGCGACACGGTGCCGGTACAGGCATGCAAGGCGGCGGTTTCTTGCGGTGTTTGAATTGGACGAAGTTTGGGTGATCGAAATCGATTGCAATCCAGGGTGCGCGGCATAGGACGAATCAGGGATTGCGATTCTAATGTTTAGCAGCGGTTCTGGGATTACTTCTGGTTGGGGTTGCGGTTTGGGGCGAGAGGTTAAGCGGGTGCGTGTTAGATTCTGTCGTGTTGGTTTTTGATTCGATTGCAATGTCGTTAAATGGTTCAGGCAATAGTTCAGGCAATAGTTCAGGCAATGGTTTAGGCAATGGTTTAGGCAATGGTTTAGGCAATGGATAAGACATCGGAAAAGATAAATTGGGAGCAATTGAATGCTGCGTTGGCATCGGAAGAGACGCAATCGCTTCACGATTTGATCGAAGATTGGTCGTTTGAAGAGATCGCTTGGGCGGTGTCGCGCTTGGACGAAGATGATCGCAGTCGGTTCTTAGAGAAACTTGAACCCGAAGAGGCGGCTGAGATTTTGGAATGCATGTCCAGTGCTCAGGCTGTGGCATTGGTTCGGAATCTGGAGGCCGAATCGGCAGCCAGTATTGTGCAGCAATTGCCTTCGAATGCTCAGGCGGATCTGCTGGGCGAAATGAATGCAACGGACGCCGAGGCGATTCTGGAGAGCTTTTCGCCGGTGGAAGCTGCGGCGCTGCGAATCTTGTCGGCCTACAGTGACGAAGAAGCGGGTGGTTTGATGATCACCGAGTATCTTTCTTATTCGGATCATATGACCGTTTCCATGGTGGTTGACGATTTACGTGGCAACGCCGATCAATATCGAGATATGCAGGTACAGTATGCGTTTGTTGTGGACGCTCGAAACACGTTGCAGGGAGTGCTGCGGTTACGAGACCTGTTGTTGGCCAAGCCCAGTGTCCAGATTCGTGCGTTGATGATTTCCAATCCGTTGACGGTCAACGATCACACCAGTTTGGACGAATTGCGACAGTTTTTCGACGACCATGACTTTTTGGCGGTGCCGGTTTTGTCGGGCGAATCCAAGTTGATTGGCCTGGAGACTCGGGCGAATCTTCAGACTGCATTGGCCGATCGACATGAGGGAGATTATCGAAAGAGTCAAGGTTTAGTCCAGGAAGAGTTGCGCAGCATGCCGTTGATGTTGCGATCTAGGCGCCGGTTATCATGGTTAAGTATTAACATCGTCTTGAATATTGTGGCGGCCAGTGTGATTGCGGTTTATCAAGATACTTTGTCGCAAGTCATTGCTTTGGCTGTATTCTTGCCAATCATCTCCGACATGAGCGGGTGTACTGGGAATCAAGCGGTTGCCGTTAGCATGCGAGAGCTTAGCTTGGGTTTGGTTCGTCCGTCGGAATTGATGCGAGTGTTCTTGAAGGAAGCGTCCGTAGGTTTGATCAATGGAACGGCGTTGGGATTATTGATTTCGGTCGTGGCTTACCTTTATCAAGGCAACGGCTGGTTGGGCATGGTAGTGGGTTTGGCAATGGCTACCAATTCGATGATTGCCGTGACGCTGGGTGGAATGTTGCCACTGTTGATGAAGAGGCTTCAAGTGGATCCCGCGTTGGCATCGGGGCCGATTTTGACAACCGTTACGGACATGTGCGGTTTCTTTATCATGTTAAGCTTGGCGACGGCGTTTCTTCCGTATTTGATTTGATGGAATTGAATTTCTGCGAGTTTGCAGATGATTTCTGAGGAAAATCCAGTGAACCCCTATGTGATTGGGGTTTGGATTGAGCGGGAAGATTTTGCGTTTGGGAAAGCCGGAGTTGCCGGTGGCAAGGCTGAAATTGATCGTCCAAGGCCGCTATGGAAAGTCATTGTCTGCTGGACTTTTGTTTGTTGCCTGAGTGCGGTGCCTGAGTGCGGTGCCTAGTTTCATTTTTGGTTTGGGGCTGGTGGGTGTTTCCAGGGTGGCCGCAATGTTTGTCGGCATTGCGATTTTTGCAGCGTTTTATAGCTGGTTAGATGTGTTCACGGCCAAAAAGCGTTGGCGGATGACTGGGCCAACCAGGCTGGCCATGCGAATTGGTTCTATCAGTCGGATGGTGCTTTCAACGGTGTTTTACTCGGTGGGCGGTTATTTCGACTTGACTTGACTTGACGGGACGTGACGTGACGTGTGGTGTGGTGTGGTGAGGTGAGGTGAGGTGAGGTGTGGCATCGATCACGACGGTCGGTTGGTTTTAAATGACTTTGATTGACAGCCAAGCGGATATCGAACTCGGTGCCAGTACAACCTTTGGCTGGGTTTTGATGGTCACGTTGACGCAGAGGTCGATGCTGAATATCGTACTGGCGATTTACATAGGGGTCGTTTTTGGGGTGTTGTGGTTGATTTGGGCCGTCAGGGGATCTGGTGGCATCCCCAAATTGAAGTAATGATTACCGGTCGTTTATTAAATTTTCATCCATTTTCCATAGAATTTTTGTCGATATCAATGTCGCTTATTACTCTAAAAAATCTGACGATCCGATTCCGTGGCCCTGCCTTATTGGATGAAATTAGCTGTGAAATCGAGGCAAGGCAGCGGATTGGTTTGCTGGGGCGAAACGGCTCGGGTAAAACCACTTTGATGAAATTGTTGATCGGACAGGCTCAGCCAGATAGTGGGCAAATTACGATCGCCGCTGGTGCAAAGATTGGCATGTTGCAGCAGGATGTCCCCAGCGGAATCGACTCGACCGTCTTGGATATTGTCATCACCGGATTGAACGAGGCTGCGGATCTGTCCGAATGGGAACAAGACCAAGCTGCCCAGCAGATGATTTCACGGATGCAATTGGATCCGTATGCGATGTTTGATTCGTTGTCATCGGGAATGAAGCGTCGGGTCTTATTGGCAAAATCCTTGGTGTCAAAACCGGATCTTTTGCTGTTGGACGAACCGACCAACCAC
>JBDNHU010000494.1:0-13267 GCA_041688615.1 Mariniblastus sp.
TACAATACATGTGGCGGTGAACGAAGGGCAATAATTTTGTTTCCCTTTTCCTTTGTTCTAGTTGTGATCACTTGAATGAACAATCCAAACGACGACAACCCGACTGACCCGAACGACGAAAAGCCCCTGGATCCAGGAGCGTCGTTTGGTCACTTTTCATTGGGGCGTCCCAATCATCCAGAGTTTGAACGGTATGCTAATCAAAAAGATACGCAAAGCGGCGTCAGCGAAGCGGGACCGGTAGCCGGTCAGCCCAACGCAAAAAATGAGGCCGCGAAGCATCGCCCGATGGCATGGAAAGGCTTTGAAGAGGACGAAGAAGTTGAGACCGTTCCCTTTGGCAAACGTGGTAAACGTGAAGAAGCCGAAATGGATATGACACCTATGGTGGACGTCACCTTTTTGTTGCTGATTTTCTTCATGGTGACTGCTTCTTTCAAACTACAAAAAGCGATTGAACAGCCGCCTGACCAAAGCGACGACCCTAGCGATGTTGTTTTGGACCAAGAAGAAGAACAGACCGAAGCGATTGAAATTTTTATCGACGAAAATGACAATTACACGATCTTATCCAACGAAACCGATGACGAAGAAGCAGCAGGCAAGGTAGAGATGTGGCGAAAGGTAAAGTTGGTCAAAAACAACTCGCCTAACGCAGAACGCATCCTGATCAACGCCAACGAAAATTGCTCGCACGGCGCGGTCATTAACGCTTGGGATGCAGGTGCCGATGCCGGTATTGCGGAAATTTCAATTTCGATCACCCGTGGTGATTGACCCGGTCTTCGGCTTTCGTTGCTTTTTCAAATCTGATTTTTACTGTCAAAATCTTTGGAACAAGCAGCGCAGCTGTTGGTAATGAACTTAATACACTGAAGTTAGTACATTGAAGTTAGTACATTGAAGTTAGTACATTGAAGTTAGTACATTGAAGTTAGTACATTCAAAAGCAAATATTAGGGCTCTTGGATTACCTAGCACTTCCAATCCTAGGGATCGACTTAGGGATTGGTTGGCCCAATTACTGGTTTGAGAATTTCATTCTTAAACTCCAAAAAAGTGGCGGACTTTTCGTTTGATAGGCTTGTTTAATCAATTGAACAAAGACGTCAATTTACATTTTCGAATTCGCAGTGGCACTTAGGTTTGAAACATCAAAGCTTAGCAGTGCAAACGAGGTTTATAGATGGCGGCGATGGAATTTATTGAACAGCTTGAAGCTTGGGGCACATTCGATGCTTCGATCATTGGCAAGCTACGAGCCAAAATTGCTTCAAGTCCCAAAGAACCTACGGCCCAAGCGGTACTTACGTATTTGGTGAACAAGAAGGTGATTAATGCGAAGCAGGGCGAAGCATTACTGGCTCAGTATCTGAATGATCCTGGCCAGGATAGTGCTGCCTTGTTGCAATCTGAATTATTGGACCCGCAGCCGGGGTTCACCGATGGCGAAGATTTGCACGAATTGGGCTCCGCCCCATTTGAACCCAATCAAACAATCCTGGATCAAGGTCAGTATTTGCCAGATCCAGCTGAATTCGGCGACATTGGTGGAAACCAACCCCATCAACAAGTTCCCGGTTACGAAAACCAAAACAATCCCGCTATTGCTAACGCGGCGCAGCCCGAATGGGGTGCCCAACCGGTTGCCGGTTGGGAACAGCAAACCGGTGCCACGAATTCCAACTCGATTGCCAGCGGATTCTCTGGAAAAATCGTCAAGGGAAACCCTTGGGATGGAACTTGGATCTGGATTGGTGCCGCTCTCTTTTTGTTTTTCGCAGCCGTCACCGTGGGCTTAACGTTCTTCCTGAATCGGTTGTCAGCCGATGAACTGTACGAACGCGGCGACACTTCTTACAAGAGCAGTGGCTTTACCGACGCAAAAATCAAGTTCCAAGATTTCGTGACTCGCTATCCCAATGACCAAAGGGCCAGCTTGGCGAAGGTTCGCTTGAACATGTGCGATATCCACGTGCCGATTCGCAGTAACGACTTTTCCAAAGCGTTAAGGATTGCCGAAACGATTTTGCCTGAAATTTCTGGCGAAGAGAGTTTCAGCGACGCCCGAGAAGAACTGGCCGATTTGCTTCCCGAAATGGGAAAAGGACTTGCCGAATTAGCTAGAAAACAACCTGATATTGAAAAGAAACGCGAATGGCACGAAAAGGCGTTAAAGGCCCAAGCGTTGGTCAACAACTCGGCTTACATCACTTCCAAAAAACGCAATAGCAGCATCGTTGGTGACAAGATTGCAAAGATGCAAGAATCAGTCGCGATCGTCGACCGACAATTATCAACCGAAAAAACCAAAGATGATACGCTAGGAAAAATCCGAGCGTTGATTGAATCGGGGGAAACTTCGACTGCATTCCAAACCTACCGAGACATGGTGACGTTGTTCCCAGAACTGGAACAGCGAATGGATGTGCGTGAGGTGCGAACTCTGGTCGCTCAACGCGAACAAACATTGGTGAAGAATCAACCTTCGGACCTTTTGCCAACGCCTGCGGCTGCGGCTGCCAATTCCATTTTGCTTGCAACCAAGTCGGGGGAAACGTTGAACATCTCCGATTCACAAGTAATCCCTGTGATTGCTTCTGGAGCGTTGTATGGATTGAAGGCAGCCGACGGGCAAGTTCTTTGGAGACATTTTATTGGCTTTGAATACGGCTATAGCCCTCTGCCAATTCCTGAATCCACCGACGGTCAATGGATCGTTAGCGAAGGCACTTCGAATTCAATTTATCGACTAAATTCGACCACCGGCGAAATCGTTTGGAAACTGTCTTTGGGCGAAACGTTCAACGAACCGGTACCTACCAGCGATTTCGTATTCATCACGACGATGTCAGGCAAAGTCATTAAGGTTGATATCAATTCGGGGCAGGGAATTTCCGAAGCGAAGCTTCCACAAACCGCAACCTCGTCTCCGTGCGTCGGTGCGGGAGGGCAGTTCGTTTACCAAGTGGGTGACCATTGGTACTTGTACGTCTTGGATGCCCAGGACATGTCGTGCCGCGAAGTTTTCTTACTTAATCATGACGCAGGTACGGTCACGAACGCCCCAATTTCGCAGCGAGGTTTGCTGTACGTATCCGAAGGTCGTTCTCAAAATTCAAGTGTTCACATTTTGGCCGCCAAAGAACGGGGCTGGGAGTTTGAGCGGCCTCAACCGAAGTTGAATTTCCCCGGCCGTTTGCAAATCCCGTTGTTAGCGTATGGCCGAGACGATGTCATCGTGGTTGATGACTTGGGCAACGTGTCGGTCTTGTCGGCGATTGGTGACGAAAATGAACGTCCGGTTCAGCAAGGGATCAATACAAAATTCAAACCAGCTGACGGCATTGTTGCTCAAGCGTTGATCGTCCGTGGCGGAGACTTCTATGTGACGGGATTAGGCATCAGTCGTTTTGCCCTTCGCAAGCAAATGCAAGATTTTGAGAGTAAAGTTTCGGCTGAACCGACAGACACATTTTTAGCACAGCCGATGATGATTGAAGACACTTTGTTTCATGTACGTCGTCGCCGCGGGGCAGCCGTCACCACCGTATCCGCAGTGGATCGCGATTCCTTGGCGGTTAAATGGCAAGTTGATTTGGGGGCGCCTTTGGCGGGTGAGCCTTTTGTTGTCGACGGAATGGCCCGCGTCATCAATAGCCAGGGAGACCAGTATGCTTTCGCCGCCGATACTGAATCACAAATGCTTGCCGACCCTGCACGCAGGGGCTCGACCACCGGTCAAGCTCTTTACTTTACGAATCAAATCGTAACTAGCAGCGGGCTGGGAATGGTTTCCGGACCATTGGATCGCAAGGATCGTTTAACCTTTGATTTCATGGCCACCAACGAGAACGCGAAATCGCGTCAATCGTCTTGGGCAGATTCGTCGTTACCTTTGGCCTGCCCGCCAACCCTATTGGGTGAAATCGGCGTCGCTTGCTCGTCCAGGGGTGAAATATTCCTGGTGAATTTGAAGTCAGGAATTCGTTCCAAGAATGGTTTTCAGCCGGCCATCCGACCAGGCCAGGTCGTCGCTTGGAAAACTCCGGTTGCTTTGGAAGGAAATCGAATCTTTGCAGTCGCCAGCGACGGTTCCTGCTATGTTTTACAGATTGTGGCCGGCGGACTTTCAAAAGAATCCGAAAAATCTTTTGACGACTCAATGATCTTACAAAATCCCGTTTCGACGGTGGATGGTGTTTTGTTGGTGACGCGACAGCGGCGAAGCGAGGCCGACGGCGAAACCGGCAGCACCATCGACGCGTTGAAAGTTATGGGTGCGGACTTACAAGAGTTGCGAACCGCTGATTTGACCGAATTCGTTCGCTCAGGCCCGTGGGTTTCCGACGATGGACAGATCCTGCTTGAAACGACCGCAGGAAACTGGATGATCTTCGATTCAGAATTACAACAAGTCGCATCCATCCGGGCAGAAAACTATGGCGTCATCACGGGCACTCCAAAATTTGAAGACGGTAAGTGGACGTTGCTGACCAAGCAAGGCTTGTGCATCGATTTGCAAGGTTCGGAAGTGACGAAGACCTTGGATTTAAGGCAACCAATCGAAGCAGGCCCAACCAAGTTAAACGGGCACTGGACCGCCAGTACTCCCGACGGTGCTGTGATTTACATTCCTGAAAATTAAGACTGGAAAGTAAACCCATTATGAGCCAAGCCCTTAATGCCCAATCTCAGCGGCGCCGGTCAAGGAGTATTTTCGCTATGTTAAACCTGGAAAATTTTAGAACATTGGTTCGACACCCGTTCGGGAAATCGATTGCGTTGGTGTTGGCTGTTGTGTCCAGTTTTCTCAGCGGCAGCTTTGTCGCAGCTCAAGAACTTGATGACTTCAAGAGTGATCCGCGCCCAATTATTGATCGCGAACCCTTTGACCGCATTACTTTCTCGACCGGTCAAACTTACGACATTTTGCCATTGAATCTTCCCAGCGGAGAACCCGTGCCAAGGCGTGGCAAGGTGATTTTCAATTTGCTAGATGAACCGGACACCAGTTACTCGTATGTGGCACCTTGGAATAATGTTTCCAAAGTGACTCCGTTCCAAGAGGTCATCTTGGACGTGGCGAAAAAACTGGAGCAAAAAGGGGATCTGACCGAGGCTTATCGGTATTACAACTATTTATTAAATCACCCGCAATTCGAAGGCAAACGACCGGTTGTGGATCTTTTTACGATCTTGGTCCGGGACGCAGGGTCATCGTTGAAAACCAAAGAGTATTGGGACGCTTTGGTTTGTTTTGAAGAATTGAAAGAAAAGTTTACGGGGAAACGATTTAGCTTACCGGGTGAAATAAAGACCGCTTCGCAGGGCATCGAATTTTGTTTTTCAAAAATCGTTGACCAAAAATACAGTGAGCAACGTTATCGGCAAATTCGTGACCTGTTGAAGTCCGGGGTCACTCGCCATCCAAGCGAATTGCAAACACTGGATCAACAGTGGACTGACAAAATCCAGCAGGATGCCTTGAAACAGTTAGGTGCCTTGCAGGAGGCACTGGATCAAAAGCAACCCGTTTTGGCTCAAGATCTGTTGCGTCAAATGCTTGAGATTGCCCCAGATCTACCTCAAGCGGTTGAACTACGTCGCATGATATTGGAACGGTATCCAATGGTCATTGTAGGCGTTGACCAATTACCTGCGGTGCGTGATGCCCGACTGATCGAATCATGGGCCTCCCGGCGTACCGGGACCTTGGTCCGCAGCCAATTGATGGAATTTCAACGCCAAGACGAAGACGGTGGTGTCTACCGATTTGCTCACGGGCGAATGGAACCTACGGGAGAAGAAGGCGCCGCGTTTAAGCTGGTTCTGCAAAACGAAGACCAATGGGAATCGATTCCGCCCGTGACTTCGATGCAGTTAGCAGCATTGCTTTCCGACGCAGCGACCAAGGGCAACGATTCCTATCATCCGTTATGGGCACGTATTTTAGAAACGGTCGAAGTCCAAAATCCAGAGACCGTGCAGGTTAACTTGCGGTATCCGTTTCTTCTTCCCAGTGCTTTGCTACAACTGCCATTTATGCCAAGCAACCTAGCCGGCAGTGATGGACCTTATGCGATTGATCGTAAAGAAGAAGAACGTGTACTTTACCGACCCAACAATCCTAACCCGGCGTTCAGTGGCGAATTGCAAACCCGCCCTTTGCTGTTGGAAAAATCGATTGGGGATGCTTCACGAGGCTCGGAAATGCTTCAGAGCGGTGCCATCGATGTTTTAGATCGAGTCTTCCCGGGCGAACTAATCAAACTTCAGCGAGACCCCGAAATCGAAGTTCGCCGATATCAAATTCCCTCGGTGCATTGGCTGATCCCCAATTTGCGGAATGATTGGGTCAAGAACCAAGTGTTTCGCCGTGGATTGATTTACGCAATCGATCGACAGCGTCTAGTTCGACAGGTGATGACCAATGATCAACCGCTAGACGGTTTCGAAGTCATCAGTGGCCCATTCCCTGTGGGCATGGACGAAAGCGATCCGTTGATGTACGCCAATAACTTTAAGGTCAAACCGGTCCCCTACAGTTCCGACTTAGGCAAAGTGTTCGTGCAAATGGCTGCCTCGCAGATCCAAGCGTTGACCCGTCGTAAAGCGGAGATTGCGACGAAAGCTGCAATCGCACGCGGCGAAATCACTGCCGACCAATCCTCGGTAACTACAGATGGCGAAGCCGAGGAATCCATCGAAACACCACCCCTGCCCGAACCGCCAGAAATTGTCCTGGTCTACCCAAAGGGCACTCAGGCCGAGACGATCTGTGCTTTTATCGCTCGCTATTGGGGGTCGGCGGGTGTCAAAACCAAACTGCGAGAATTACCTGAAGGGCAGTTTTTCCCCGAAGACGATGACTACGATTTTGTCTTCGTGGAATGCACGATGCAAGAACCATTGGTTGATGCTCGCCGAATCTTCGGTCAAACCGGTTTGGTCAAAACCATCGATGCTTCGGTGGAACAGGCGTTAGATCGAATCGATCGTGTTCGAAACTGGCAAGCCGCGGGAGCCAGCCTGCGTAACTTACACGAAAAAGTTTACAACGAAGTGACGATCCTGCCGCTATGGCAGGTTCCCCAGTACTACGCGTATCGATCATCGGTTCGAAATATTGGATTCGATATCAACACAATTTATCAGAACGTGGAACAATGGCGTATTGAATTGGAAGAGCCGACCGCGGAAGACGATTAGCCTACCCAGGCGAATGTAACCCCTTCCCTAAATCCAATTGCAACCCGTGTCCGATATTCGTAACAGATTGAATGCCATGAACGAATCCAGTATCCGACGTAACTTCATATCGCCGCTACTCATTTCCAGACTGCTGGCGATCGCGTGTGGCACGATCGTGATTTTTGCGTTGCTGTGTCAAGTAGCATTCGCTCAAGACGCTTCGGAATCGGCATCTTCGAAGGCCGAGGCTGACACGACCAAGGCACCGGCCGAAGTAATCATCCCGTGGAATTATCACCCGTATTCTGTCAAAGTTTGGCTCTTTGTCGATCAAAGTCCGCGATGGTCGCCAGCCGCATTGACACAATTGTGCGATTCGCTGGAACGACAGATGCGGACACTCGAACCATCGGCTTGGACGGTCAGTGCGGAAGCGGCTCCAATGCAATGGCAACAGTCATTGGGCAAACCGACGCTGGAAAAATCAGATTTGACTGCCGAATTGTACGAAGCGATGGACGGATTGGACAAACTATTCTTGGTTCGAATCAACGACAACCTATCCGACATATCGCTTGCCATCAACGAAGTAGATGTCAATGGATGGTCGTTGGGGCCGTTGTATCAAAGCCGTGTAATGGACAGCCGGTCACTTTCGTATTCACTGGTAGATGCGATGGCTGGTTCGTTTCGTCCGATTGCATTGATCGATCATACCGCGGGCGATTTAGCCTTTTTGAAAATCCGCGCCCATGACTTGATGTACCGAGCGGTCGAAACGGCCCCCGAGCAGTTTGAAATGGTAGCCGACAAGGCCAGCCCATGCTGGCTGGAAAAAGGCGAGGTTTTTGAACCAATCCTGCGTCGATCGAATCGCCAGAAAAAGTATGCGTTGAAGGACATTGAAAACTTGGACGTCACTCTACTGGTTCAACAGGACAGTAACGTTGGACAAGATGTGACATGCAAAATCGTATCGGCCAATTCTACTGCCACCGCCTTGGGACGCCGCTCTGGAAAGCGAACGCAACGACTGGGCATCGCCATTCGAGCGCCTGAAGGCACCTCTAAACTCAAGTTGATTACCAAACGCGGGACTTCTCGGCTTGATTTGCAGGAATTTTCACTGAGTGGCTATGAGATTTACAGTCGTTCGATTTATGGCAATCGAGATTCAATGGAATACTTGGGGAAGACCGACTGGACAGGAACGATCGAGATCGCTCCTGGAAGCGAGCGAGTGCGATTGCTGTTGGTGCAAAGCGGGGAACGATCTCTGGCCCGTCTGCCCATTATGCCCGGGTACAAACCACAGATGCAGATCCTGTTACCCGATGATGAAGCTAGAATTACTGCCGAAGGTGTAGTTTCGGGCCTGCGAAGCGAACTATTAGACTTGGTTGTGAGAAGAAAGGTGCTAATCGAACGAGCCAAAATTTCACTGGAAGGCAATGATTTGAAGTCGGCCGATCAGTTCTACACCTTGTACTCAGACTTAATGAATTTGAATCAGTGGAACGATTATTTAGCGACGATTCAGCGGCGTCTGGCAACCAATGACAGGCGCCAACAGACGAAAATCGACAAAATGTTTGTCGAACTTCGCGAATTCGCGCAGGCGGAAATTAGGGTTGAAGAAGACGGGATGATTCAAGAGATGATGTTGAAGGCGAGAAAAGCAAAAAGCTCGAACTAGAACTTTTCTGCTCAGGCCTTCAAGCGCGACAGCAAGCATTGCAATCGCCTGACACATGTTCCAACCCGAAGCAGCACCAACTCTCTTGCCCTAGCATTGTGTGCTGGATGAGTCATTTTATGCTGGGTGAGTGCTAGAGATTGGCCGAAGACATCGATCTGCTCTGAAAATGACATCTGCCCGGGTTGGCCAGCGGCATGCATTGCCGAACGTGCACCAGACGGACCAGACGTCCCCCGTCGGTCTAAATACCGGGCGGTCTACAGACCAGGCGGATCAGGGAGCGTTGGTATTGGTTTGGTCAGTGCATATTCTGTCGCACCAACGTCGCTTTCACGACACCGACCATTGCCCCAACACCGACCATTGCCCCAACACCGACCCTTGCCCCAACACGGTCATTGCCCCAACACGGTCATTGCCCCAACACGGTCATTGCCCCAACACGGTCATTGCCCCAACACGGCGCGAGAATGCTAGGCTTCGGTCTTAACCATTCGCTTTTGGATATCGGTTTCCAGTTCGCCAAAGACTTGTTCGTGGCGCCCGATCGCCATGTGCATTGCGTGTAACAATCGTTTGGCAGTGAAGAAATTCAGGACCACACGTTGGCTGATTTCTACATTTTGGCTACCACCACCCATTGGTTGGGAATTCAAGCCAAAATCAACGATTAATTCTTCGGGTGACCCAGAGACTCGGCAAAAATTGGCGTAGTTGCAAATGGCCTTGGAATCATCAATTACCGGTTGCTTCGATTCACTGGATTTTGTCTGTTCTGCCATTAGATTACTTCCTTAACGTTGACAATTGCGATTAAATACACATCGGGTACCAAAGGGCCCTTCCAAATATCTAGTTAATAAATTTCAACCATTCGCACAAGTGAAGATTTATGGCACGCAAGCGTGTACTACTGCTGCATGTTGGTGGAACGATCGGAATGCGTCGTGGCGATCACGGGTTCTTTCCCGAATTGGGATTTTTGCAAACCCAATTAAATTTGATGCCAGAAATTCACGATCCCTTGCTGCCTGAATTCGAACTGCATGAATTCCAACCGTTGCTTGATTCTTCGAACATGACTCCCGAAGACTGGCTGCCGATCGCCCGTTCGATTCGCGATCATTACGAAGAATTTGATGGCTTTGTCATATTGCATGGCACCGACACCATGGCCTACACCGCTTCAGCGTTACCCCTGATGTTGGGTGGACTCAGAAAACCCGTGATTCTGACCGGTTCCCAAATTCCACTTTGCCAATTGCGAAACGACGCTCGTGAAAACTTAATCACGGCGATGATGATCGCGGGTAACCACGCGATCCCCGAAGTCTGTGTCTACTTCAGCGGCAAATTGATTCGGGGCTGCCGTTCTACCAAGGTCAGCGCTCATCTGTTTGATGCTTTCGCCTCGCCCAACTATCCATTACTGGGTGTTGTGGGAACGACGGTCGAGATCAACCAATCCGCATTATTGACGCCACCCCAGGAAATCCGACCCTTGCAAATTCAAAGTTTGAATCCGCCTCACATCGCGACCCTGCGACTTTTCCCTGGAATCACCGCCGAAGTCGTGGCTCACTTTTTGGCGGAACCGTTGCAAGGTTTGGTGTTGGAGGCGTACGGAAGCGGCAACGGCCCCAGCAACAATGCTCGTTTGTTGGACCTATTTGGGCAGGCCACCGACCGAGGCGTCATTATTGTTGCAGTCACTCAGTGCGGTCACGGAAGGGTTGGTTTGCACAACTATGAAACCGGCCATGCTTTGGCTGATGCGGGGGTGATTAGCGGGCGCGACATGACAGTCGAAGCCGCCTTGACCAAATCGTTTTACTTGCACAGCATCGGTTTGTCCGAAAGTGCAATTCGTGGCAAAATGGGGCAAAATTTAGTGGGAGAATTGACTAACCAGCCCTGCGATTGATCTGCTTTTCTAAAGGGACACCACTGTGCGAAGGCGGCAACTCTCTTTTTTGTGAAATCACACCCAGGATTCGAAGCGACACTGTGAATGCCAAATAAATTGCCTCGGAAAAAGGAAATCAAGGATTGCCAGTGGACTCAAGTTGCCACCAGTGATGGCTTACGCCTAGACGGCATGTTGCACCAGGCCCCATCGCATTCCGCGAATAAGGATTCTTCGCCTGATCCGGCAGATGCTCCAATCGCGGGCAATCCAGTGGCCCTGTTAATGCATGGTGCAGGCGCAAATTTCTATGGACCTTCCTTGATCAATCGTGTCGGCACGCATTTGCACCGGGATGGCTGGTCAGTTCTGCGAGCGAATAATCGCGGCCACGATGGCTGGCATGTGGCATTCCGTGGCGGAAAGATGATCAACCTGGGCGCGGCGTTTGAACGATTAGAAGAATCGATTCTTGACGTGCTGGCTTGGGTAGACTGGTTAGTGCGGAATAATTTTGGCCCCATCTGGCTGGTCGGCCACAGCCTAGGGGCATTCAAGTCTTTGTATGCGTTGAATGCAATCAGGCACCGTACCGAATACCAATCGCGCCTACAACAAATCCAGGGAATCATCGCAATTAGCCCGCCATGCCTATCACAGAGCCTGTTCCAAAATTCGGACCAGGGCGACCTGTTCTGCCAAACCGTTCAGCACTGCCAACAGATGATTGAAAATGGGCAAGTCAATGATGTCTTTCAAGCCACCTATCCATTTCCCATGTTGATTTCGCCCGGTTGTTATCTAAACAAATATGTTTCGGGTGAAGCGTTTAACTTCACGCAGTGGCTAGACAGCTTTGATTGTCCCTTATACTGGATTTTCGGTCAGGACGAACTTGCCAGCCACGTCGCCTTGGCTGAAGGTGTGAAGCACTTGCAGCAGGCCCTACCCGAGGGGCATCAATTGAAAATATTCCCCAACGCCGACCACTTCTTCACGGGTTCGACCCGCGAAGTTTGTGTTGAAGTTGCCCACTGGATCAAACGATTTAGATGATTACCAATCCTATCCCGAATCCCATTCGCATTAGCGGGCTGCGCAAAGCCTTCGACGGAACGACCGTGCTGTCGAATTTGGACTTGGACGTTGCCAATCGCGACTTTGTTTGCCTGCTGGGGGCCAGCGGTTGTGGAAAGTCAACTTTGTTGCGAATCGTGGCCGGGTTAGATTCGGCGGATGAAGGTTCCCTGTCGCTAACAAACGAATCCCAGCAATCACCCCGCCTGGGATTTGTCTTCCAGCAAGCCAATCTCTTGCCTTGGCGATCCGTCGCGGCCAATGTCTTGCTGCCGCTCCAGCTGCAGAAAAGTCAGCATGCCGAACGAAAGCGAATTGTCGACCGAACCTTGCAGCAGGTTGGCTTGCAAGTTTCCGATGGTAAAAAGTTACCGCGCATGCTGTCGGGTGGCATGCAAATGCGGGTCAGCCTAGCCAGAGCCCTGGTCACTGAACCAGAGTTGATGCTACTGGACGAGCCTTTTGCAGCGTTGGACGAAGTTCTACGGCAACGCTTAAACGAAGAACTTTTACAATGGCATTCCCAGCACCGCTGGACAACAATTTTCGTGACTCATAACGTGTCTGAAGCGGTCTTCCTGGCAAATCGAATCGTCATTTTGCGCTCGGTTCAAAATCAACAACTTGCGAAATCAATCGCAGCCGATATCTCGATCAACTTTTCTGAATCGCGAGATGTAAAGTTAAGAGAGAATCGAATTTATCTGGAAAAAGTTGCCGAAGTTTCTCGCTTATTTCGCGAAGCCCAATAGAACATGAATACACCGAAATTCAATTCGACACACCAGCACCCGCTTGTAAGGTTTGCTGCGTTTATTGTTGGCCCATTGTTCGTGTTCGTGAGCGTGCTGTTGCTTTGGCAATGGCTGGTCACGGCCCGAGAGATTCCGAAGTTTATTTTACCCAGCCCCTGGCAGATCATCGAATCTGCAGTAGAAAATCGGCAGCGTCTGCAGGCTGCTTCCATCCGCACCATTGGTGAAGCCGCAGGCGGTTTGGTAGTCAGTTCGCTGCTTGGATTCTTGATCGCCAGTGTTTTAAGTCAATCATCGCTGGTGCGTAGAAGCCTGTTACCTTATGCCATCGTATTCCAGACGATTCCTATCATTGGTGTAGCACCGTTGCTAATTACTTGGTTTGGCAACACCTTTGGCACCGTGGTTTTGATTGCTGCCTTTATCAGTATTTTTCCCGTGATTAGCAACACGACGACTGGGTTAATCAGCGTCGACCATGCGCACTTGGATTTGTTTCGTTTAAACCAAGCCAATCGTTGGCAAGTGTTTTGGAAACTGCAAGTGCCCACATCGATGCCGCTGGCCGTGGCGGGAATCAAAATCTCATCAGCGGCGTGCGTTTTGGGCGCATGCGTGGGCGATTATTTTGTCGGA
>JBDNHU010000495.1:0-3555 GCA_041688615.1 Mariniblastus sp.
CGCCACTGCAACTTCCCGGATGGTTCCAAACTGCCACAAAATCTCTTGTATTGCACCGTTGATGGCAGCAAAAGTGCCGGTTACCGGTATGTTGGTTACCAGTATGTTGGTTACCAGTATGTTGAGAACTGGAATGGAAACGTCGCAATGCAAATGGGAAATATTCACCTACTTCAATCAATTGCCGTGATCTTTTTAGTGTTAACACTGGGCACGGTTGTGCGTTTGTTTGTCCTGCGCGGGGCTGCCAAAAACATCACCGGTGCGCGTCTTGGCAGTTTGAAGACTTGGTGGGCTTTGGCCGTTGTGTTATCTCTGGCATGCCTACTGGGCAACGTTGGAATTATTCTTCTGATCGCAGCCTGTGGAGCCATTGGTCTACACGAATTTCTAAAGCTGCTGGGTCCACAGGTCCTGGGGATGCCTACTTGGATTGCGTTGTATGCAGCGGGCGGGATTTACTACGGGTTTGTTTTTTTAGGGTTTGATCAGACCATTCGATGCTTGGCACCCTTTGGCTTTCTTGTGGTGGTTTCCAGCATCAGGTCTTGCTTGGGATGCATGGTAGGTTACATTCGAACGACCGCCGGTTCCTACCTGGGTTTGATGTTGTTCGTTTATTGCCTTTCCCATTCTTATTTTGTCACCACACTTTGGGAATTCAATGAGCCTGCGATTGGACGCGTGGGTTGGTTTCTTTACTTGGTGGTGCTAACCGAAGTGAGCGATATTGCACAAGCGATCGTCGGGCGAACGTATGGCGCGACAAAGATTATCCCCCGAACATCGCCGAACAAATCTCTTGAGGGACTAGCCGGCGGAATGGTCATATCGATGGCTTTGGCTGTGGCCATTGCCCCTTGGCTGACTGCTTGGACGTGGAAGGCCGGTTGGAACGGCGTCGGACTGGCGATGCTGTCGGGGCTGGTGATTTCCGTTTTTGGATTTTTAGGTGGAACCCACATGTCGGGCATTAAACGTGATGCCGGTGTCAAGGATGGAAGCACATTGTTGCCCGGTCAGGGTGGCATGATTGATCGAATCGATAGCCTAATCTTTTCCGCGCCCGCTTTTTACTACTTCGTTCTAATTACGACACGGTAATCAAATATGGAAAAGATCGAAACTGCAACGAGCGAACCTCAGGTCAAAGTGGTTTTACCTGCGACACCGGCTGACGATGACAGTGCGATGCGCAAGCGTATCTTAACGATTCCGAATGTAATCTGCTTTGGACGCCTAATTGGCGCGTTGTCGCTGATATATTTTGCGATTGCCGAACAGACGATCGTGTTCACTGTTGTGTTTGTGATTCTGAGTTTAAGTGACTGGGTGGATGGTCGTCTGGCGCGTTGGTTAAATCAACGATCTGACTTTGGTGCAAGGCTGGATAGTTTCGCCGATTCGGTACTTTACTGTAGCCTGCTGTTTGGAATGATTTGGCTACGCTGGGACGTTCTTCGACTAGAAGCAGGTTGGTGGGTTGTCGGGCTGGGTAGTTATGTGTTGACCACTTCTGCAGGTCTCTGGAAATATAGGCGAATCCCCAGTTACCACACCCGCGCGGCCAAGATCACTCAATGGCTGATCTTGCTTGGGGCCGTCAGTTTGTTGATGGACTTTTCGATCTGGCCATTCCGTCTGGCAATGCTTGCAGGAACGCTGACTAATTTCGAGGCAACCGTAATCACGTGGATTCTAGCGGAGTGGCATGCTGATGTTCTAACACTGGATCATGCTCGGAAGATAGCGCGAGGTGGTGAGGAAGATGCCGATGAAGACGATGGTGAAGATGAAGTGTTGGCAGAGACTTTGCGGAGAGAATAGGTGGCGGTTGTTCGAAGGAATACTGCATTCAGCGGATGCGTGACCGCTGCGATTACTGGAGGAAAATAGCTTGGGAACACTAATTGTCACTGATCGGCACCAATGAAAGGCAGTTGCTTTTGGAAATCAGTTTTGAAGTTTGTTCGCGTGGCTTATTTTACTCAAACTGTAATACTTCAAGCACGGTTTGATTAGTGTGAATTAGCGTAGATTCGTGTTCCCTAATGCTTCGCTGTGATTTCCGACCCGTTCGCGGGCAGGCATTATTGAATCAATAGCGTCGGGTGTTTCGCCTTGCAATGAACCGCTTGGCTACTTTACGGGGCCGGATTCAATGGGGTTCTCCGGGTCGTTGCTCCAGCCGATCCAACCGTCGCTGTAGAGCGACGAATTTTCCATTCCGGCGACTTGGGCATACATTAGCACCTCGGCTGCTCGCCATCCTCCGCCGCACAGGAAACACAGGTGCTTCTTGGTATCGATGCCGGCTTGGGTCCAGATCGCCTTGACTTCAGAAAAATTTCGCATGGTTTGGTCAAGGTTCCGATACGGTGTCAATGAATTAGGACCTCGGAAATTGCCTTGCCCGTAGATCGAACCAGGGATACGCCCTTTGTGTGAGTGGTACTGGTACCCAGAAGTTTCCCCTTGAAACTCTGCCCAGGTCCGAGTGTCGATCAGGGAAAACCTTTGTGGATCTCGCATTGCGGTTTTCACTTGCTGGATATCGATAATCATTTCCTGACGCCGTGGGACAGTTGCGCCCAAAGACTGTGATTTGTGCGGAAGATAAGTCCGGGTCTCAACGTCGTAGCCCGCTTGTTGCCATGCTGCCAGCCCGCCGTTAAGCACTCGCACATCCGCAATGCCCATGTACAGTAGAACGACGCACAGTCGGTAACTTGCGGTCACGTCGGCACCAGAAATAATGACCGTGTCATCTTCTTGAAAACCGTAGTCCGCCGCAAATTGTGTCAGCAGTTGGCGATCGCCCAGGTACCATTTTGGGGGCGGTTCAAAGTGGTCGGTGTTCACGTGGAAACTGCCGGGAACATGCCCTTTGGTATAAGAAGCGTCTGCATCCCCCCAAGATACTTCTACGAATTTTACCCTGGTCGACTTTTCAAACGTCGTGGGTAACTGGCCGTCGATCAGTTGCTTGACAATCCAAGGGGGGACCAGGCGTTGATACTGGGGGTAATTTTCCAGTTGACCTCCCCCGTCCAGCCATCGCTGCAAATCAAACAGGTGCACCTTTTGATAGCCCAAATCGTGCAAGAATTTTGCAACTTGTTCGCGCTCACTGGCTTGGATGCTGTACAGGACGACATTGTCGGTCGCGTCGATCCCCTTGGCCGCTAAAACTTGCTGTAATCGTTGGGTCAGGTCTGCACCAGGGAGATTCAACCAACGGGCGGAGAAATCTACCGATCCGGGGATGTGCCCACCTTGCATAATGCCATCCAGTGGCCAACCATTAAAGGCATCAGGTGTCCGAGTGTCGACAACGATCCAGTCCGGATCAACAAGGGCTTGCTTGACTTGCTGGCGAGTCATCTGGTCGCCGGCGGGTTCCTGAGCCCAGGCCACTGACTCGAAGCAAGCGGCAGTCCAAGCGGTAAGTAAATGGAACACAAGGGCTGCAAAGATATTAGGGTTCATGTGGTTGTCTTGCTAAGATAAAAACATTGCCAAAGAATTGGCCGCGGGCCTTTCCAAGCTGCGGGC
>JBDNHU010000069.1:0-1736 GCA_041688615.1 Mariniblastus sp.
ACCGACAGCTCGCGGCCAAGGTTCAGGTGTGGTGGTTTCGGCGGACGGTTTGATTGTGACCAACGATCATGTGGTCGAAAATGCTGGCGATATTGTCGTGACCTTGGCTGATCGACGAGAATTTTCGGCGAAAGTAATTGGCCGGGATCAGGAAACCGATTTGGCTGTGCTGAAGGTGGCTGCAAGTGATCTAATTGCCGCCGAGTGGGGTGATAGCAATGCTTTGGAATTGGGTTCAACCGTCTGGGCGATGGGGAGTCCTTTTGGTTTAGAGCAAACGGTTACACGTGGAATCATCAGTGGAAAGCATCGTCGGACAGCGGATACCAGTGGCTATGCGAATCCGCATCAAGATCTACTGCAAACCGATGCCGCAATCAATCCTGGAAACAGTGGTGGACCGCTTGTGAATTCCAACGGCCAAGTGATAGGGATCAACACGTCCATCTACGGCGAATTTTTTCAAGGAATCAGCTTTGCGGTACCCAGCTCTCTGGCACGCGAAATTGTTAACAAACTAATCGCCAACGGCGAGGTTCGTCGTGGCTTCTTGGGCGTGTTGCCCGTGGATGTTACTCACAAAGAAGCCATCCGATTGAAGCTTCCCGAGATTATCGGAGCGTTGATTGTTCGAGTGGAACGTCGGTCGCCAGCCGAACAAGCGGGCTTAAGGGTGGGCGATGTCATTACTAAATTGGGTGATAACGCTATCGAGAATCATGTGTTATTGTTCCGAAAAATCGGTTTAACAGCGCCCGGCACCGAATTACCTGTAGTCTATTACCGCGATGGTAAACAGACAACCGTAACGGCCAAGATTGGCGAGCTACGCAGAACAGCATTGCCCAAGTTTTGAAGTAAGTAAGTAAGTATTCAAGTATTCAAGTAGTCAAGTAGTCAAGTAGTCAAGTACAGCAGAATACTATTGGGTAATTTAGGTTCCATCGATTTCTGACCGAACCTCTGCGAATTTTGTTGTAGGGCGTGGTGCCATTTGATGGGTTGCCCGCGTTGCTAAATTGAGACATGTCCGAGTGAGACGGATTTCTAGACGCTGCTGCTGTTCAAAACGCTGACTTTGGTGAACATCGAGGTCGATTTTTCAAGCAATTTGATTGCGTGGATGTTGGGCACCACTTGATAAAGGTCATTTCAGGCCGCACGTTAATTCAGATAGAAGTTCCGTAAGAATTAGTGCTTAGGGTGGCTGAAATTAGCTAGTGACCATCAAAAGGCGAAGCGGGCGACCGGTGTCTGTTTTCCCGATTTCGGAAACCTGAATCTTCCAGTTTTGCTTCTCGAGAAAGCCTTGTACCGCTTCCCCGGTATCGCGTCCGGGTTCGGTCAGCACAATCCTGCCACCAGCGGACAAGTGATTTCTGAAAAATTTATCTAGGGCTTGCCAGTTCCGCTGTTCGTAAACAATATCGGCACCCAAAATAATGTCAAACTTCTGCTGCATGTCGTCCTTATGCCAATCCACCACAAAGCAGCTAACTCGATCCCGCCAGTTCCAGGAATTGTATTGTGCAAAAAGAAGCGAAGGTTCCGCGTAGTCGGCAAAACTAACCAAAGCGCCTTGTGCGGCGGCGACACATCCGTTTAGCCCAACACCACAGCCCAAATCCAAGACCTTACGTTCAGACCAGCAGTCCTTGTTCGGTTCACTAATCATCCACGTTGCTAATGACTGCGCGCTAGGCCAAGCCTGAGCCCAGAAAGGTTCCCATTGATAA
>JBDNHU010000496.1:0-8697 GCA_041688615.1 Mariniblastus sp.
CTTACCTTGGGCTTGCGTTTGCCCCAACCCCAAACGCCGACCTGCCTGGCAGACGCGGACCCCACTTGAGTCCCTCAATTTCGCCGCAAATGACTGGCGAAATCCGAACGGAAGCCCCCAATGGCAGCCAACTATCCAAGTTTTAAGCCTATCGCCCTGGGCAGCCAAGGACCAATCCGTAAGAATTGATGTGATCAATGCAGCATCGGTGCGGACGACTAAGGGGTTGTTTTAAATACATCGGAATCAGATAGAGCGTATCAAATGGCGGAAAAGTATGAAAAATTCGGACCTCGTGGCACGAATCCCACATTGTCCAAGGTGCAATTGACTCTGATGCTGATGATGATTGGTATCGTTCCCTCGGTGTTAACCGTGGGGCTTTTCTTCATTCTTCCGAAAGTTAGCGAAGGGCAACTTCCGGTCGAATTCGTCATCAATGGCGTTCCCACAGACCCGTCCTACTATGAACTTCCTGCCGAAAAACGCCCACCACTGCAAGATGCCAAAGTTTCGATCAAGAACATGGGCGACATGACTTGGACCCAGATCAATGTCGTGATCAATCGCGGCTATGAAATCCGAGATCCACACAAAACGGTCAAGCCTGGAGAGACCGTCACCTACCGGTTCGACAAATTTTACGACCGTTCGGGATTCACCTTCGAACCAGAACTTTCACCGATCCGGCACCTCCGGATTTTTGCTCGGCAATCGGACGAAAACCGGGCCTCGATCCATCGCGATATTTCAGTCGACGACTATGAGAAGCCAATCCTAAATCAACCCAAGCAGAAACAGCCGCCTCTGCAATCGGTCGCTCGATAGAAATGCCGAGTCTCCGAACTGCGATAGCCCATGCCAGGCGGCTTCTAAAATCAGCGATTTGGCGATTTGGCGATTTCTCTAACAGATAAGTGCCAACAGATAAGTGACAGGCTCTGTCGTGCGGAAAAGATCATCAAAGTCCCCTGACTCCTTGCCGATGCAGATATCTGAAACCGGGCACTCATTTAGCCCAGCAATATTAGCGGTACCAGAGTTAGCAAGCCTAACGTCAAGCCAATTAAGATCAGCAGCAGCAGATACGAAATAAGCACGGCAGACGCCCACGCATAACTGGTGGGCAACATATTTTTAAGTGCCACCACTAGTACCGAAAAAATTAGTGTTACGTTTGTCACTTGCAGGATCACATTCAATATCGGATTTGGAGGGGCCATGGGTCCCACCGTAAAGCCAGCAAGGATTCCAAAAACCAGACCAATCAACATATTTATCGCAGTCGACACGCCGATGATCGCTGCCGCCTTCCCCACTGAAGGTAACGACAGAACTTCAGCAGGTACCGGATACGCCAAAGAAGCAGAGGGAGACGCGTAGGGACTTAGCTGATTCGAATAAGGTTGTTGCAGGTTGAAACCTCCATGCTGTCCGTCCGCCGGTTGGTCATAAGCAGGCTTACTGCTCCAGCCATCTGAGGCCGGCCGTGCCTGCCCATTCAAGCGAAATACCGCCCGCACGATTGCGACGCTTGCACGAAGAAAGAGGCCGGAAATTAGCAGTCCCAGGGCAAGTCCGCCCAGAATAATAATCAAACCAAAAAATAAACCGATAAAGGTCACACCCATTCTCCTATTCCAATCAAAATATTAATCATTAATCTCTATTGCACGGCCCGTATCCTAAAGGAGATTGCCGACACCTTCACTCAGGAATGAGGCCCTTCAAGCGACTTAATCGCCGCAAGCTGAAGTCCCCTGTTATTAGGTAAGCCCAAAGCAGCGTTGCCGTTCACCAAACGACAAATATATCACTAAACGTCACATCACGAATCTTCCCATCGCACCGATAAATTCCCTTTCATAAATATCGAAGTCACGATTGCCAGCCAACTCACACCGTGAATTCGCCCAAATCCGACTGCCAATTCACAACGTCGAAATCCAGCAACGCACCACGACTTTCCAAATTCCTGCATGCGTAAAATTAGTGCCGGGCATTATAGTACATCAAGCCATCTTCACCGTCGTGACCGCGACAAGTGTCAACGGTTAAGACTTGTGATCACCGGACGTTTTTGACCCGCGGTGCGGTAGAAAACCTCTACCGCTCGCCGCAGATTCACAGATTCACAGATTCACAGATTCACAGATTCACAGATTCACAGATTCACCGATTCACTGCGTCACTGCGTCATAGATTCACCGATTCACTGCGTCACTGCGTCATAGAGTAAGCGAGGAGATTTTAAAAGCACCTTCACTGGATGGTCGTTGGTACGAATCGACAGTCATCGCCTTCGACGATCCCGATTCTGGAATGCAAAGTAGAGACAAACTTAGCCGCCATGAAACAGGCTGCCATCAATCTTAGAACCATTCATCCCACGGGCGGCATGGAAACACGGCAACTCCCAAGAAAAATCCCAATTACGGCAGAACTGGACGCAAGTTCCCGCTGTCAATTTTTGACATTTCATCCGAAATGGCTGCGAATTATGCTTCTGGGTCGTTCTGGGGTAGAATTGGAAGTTCGCCGCAAACGGTTTCACTAACGGCAAGCTTTACAAGTGGAAGCCTAGCGGAAGAAGTTAGTCGAGTGTTTCTGAATCGATGGGCGATCGGTAACTAGAGATCAACTGGACCATTTTCCGTTTGGAAACGAACCCACCCGTCGGTAAGTTCTCTCGAGCAAAACGGTTGACTGGTGACAAAAAACAACCTGTTCAGTTAGGGATACCCAATTGATGAGCCTCGCCAAAAACATCCTCATCTTCATCAGCCTCATCTTCATCAGCCTTAGCGTGCTTTCGCTTGCAGTCGTGTCGCTTCCCGCAGTGGCAGATGAACTCGCGGAAGACTTTCACCCCAGCGAAGTGCTGTTCACTCGCCGCGTCGCTCCCCTGCTACGCGAAAAGTGTGCGGGTTGCCATGGAGATCAAGCCGAAGAAATCGAGGGCGGTTTGGACGTGCGGTCGTGGGAAGCATTGATCGCTGGCGGAGACAGTGGAGCACCTGGAATTATTGCCGGCGAACCGGCAGCAAGTTCAGTCTATCTTGCCGCGATGCGGACCGAAGATCTATATTCGGCGATGCCGCCCAAGGAATCAGAGAAACTAAGTGAGGCACAATTGGTTTGGGTTCACGACTGGATTGAATCAGGGGCCAAATGGCCGTCGAAGCAACTACAAAATTCAATAGAGAAACAGTACCAAGCGGCGTGGTCGGTTGAAGACGGCATCGCTATTCAAACCTCGGGCGGGCTGTCACCCGATTGGACGAACCGCAAGTACGACGCCGCTGGTTTGTGGGCTTACCAACCGGTGGAGTCTATCGAAATTTCTGCTCGCAGCAAGAGTGCGATTGATGTGTTGATCGAAGAAAAAATTCCGGCGGGCCTGAGTGTGGCTACACGGGCGCCACGGCGGGAACTGATTCGACGCGCGACGTTTGATTTAATCGGCCTTCCGCCGACCCCAGAGGAAGTCACGGCTTTTATCAAAGATGAACGTTCCGATGAAGCCGCATTCGCCGAGGTTATAGATCGACTGCTGCGGTCACCGCACTACGGCCAGCGGATGGCCCAGCACTGGTTGGACGTGGTCCGTTATGCTGACTCGTCAGGCTTTGCCAATGACTACCAGCGCGGCAACGCGTGGCGATACCGAGACTATGTCGTTCGATCATTCAACGATGACAAACCGTACAACCTGTTTGTCCGAGAGCAGATCGCTGGCGATGAAATGGACCCAGAAGATCCCGAGAAGATCGTCGCCACGGGGTTCCTCCGCATGGGACCCTGGGAATTGACAGGCATGGAAGTCGCCAAAGTGGCGCGGCAGCGATTTCTGGATGATGTGACCAACAGTGTTGGCGAGACCTTTCTGGCCCATTCGTTGCAATGTGCACGATGCCATGACCACAAATTAGACCCCATCCCCACGCGAGACTATTACTCGATTCAGGCCGTCTTTGCGACAACACAATTGACCGAACGCCGAGCGGAATTCCTAGCCGAAGAAAACACGTCCGGTTTCGAAGAACAGGCTTACCTAACTAGTATCCGCCAGGCACATCATCAAACGCTGGCCCAGCTGGAGCAGGTGCTGCTAACGAACGCAGAAGAATGGTTCTCGCAGCAAACCCCGCCCCTTGCCGCCGTCAAGCAAAAATGGGACCAGGCAATCACGAAGTTGACCGCCGCAGGTAAGGTCGACAACCTGTTCAACGCCGCAAGATCCGAGATGCGAACAAGTCAAATCCCCGAAAGCGATTACCCACCACAACTGGTCGGTTTTACACCCCAGCAGTTTGGTCGCGACCGTGTGGCACACAAAGGACTTGAGCGTCAACGTTGGGAATTGGATCGTTACCAGCCCTTCGCCTTGGCCGTCTACAACGGGCTAACCAAGAGTCCGACTAGCGTCTCGGCGCCGACAAGAATTCCGCCCGACCGCTTGAAGCAAGGTGAATTGGAACCGACCGCGATTCTTACCGGTGGTGATCCCTTTTCACCCAGCCAACCTGTTTCGCCGGGCACACTTAGTGTCATCAGCGACCAAATTGCTGCGGTGATCCCTGACTCGATTGAAGGACGCCGCACCCCGTTTGCGGATTGGGTTGCAGACCCAAAAAACCCACTCACCTCACGGGTGATTGTCAATCGCATCTGGATGTGGCATTTTGGCGAGCCATTAGCTGGCAATCCCAACAACTTTGGTTCCACCGGCAAACGCCCCACTCATCCGAGACTGCTGGATTGGATGGCTGCCACTTTCGTTAAAGACGGTTGGTCAATCAAATCACTGCACCGCCGTATTATGACGTCCAATGCGTATTGCCGTGCAAGCGATCACCCTGCAGTAAACTTGATTCGCGACCTTGATCCAGAAGGGGTCAGCTATGCTGTTTTCAAACCACGACGCTTAAGCGCCGAAGAACTGCGAGATTCGATGCTGGCGATCACTGGTGAACTTAACCCCACGGTCGGCGGCATCCCTTGTCGTCCTGAGATCAATCAGGAAGTCGCCCTTCAACCGCGACAGGTAATGGGAACATTCGCGGCCGCGTGGACGCCCAACCCACTTCCTGAACAACGGCACCGACGTTCGATCTATGTACTGAGACTCCGCGGTTTGATTGATCCGACACTGGAGGTATTCAACACGCCAGTCCCTGACTTCTCCTGTGAAAAGCGGGAAGCATCCACTGTCACGCCGCAAGTTTTCAATCTCTTCAACGGCCAGAATACTCACGCCCGCTCATTGGCGTTGGCATCACGAGTGTTGAAAGAATCGGACAACGACCACGATGCGATCAAGCGTTGCTTTGAGTTGACACTGTCACGACAGCCGTCGCCTGAGGAAGTCGACGATTTTGTCACGCACTGGCGGCAGACCGAGAAAGCGTTGCCCCAGGAAGCACCGCCTCGAATCAACGTGCCGCTGGAAGTGGTCCGTGAAGCGGTAGAAGAAAATACTGGCGAGAAGTTCACTTTTGTCGAACAATTGTATTCCAACGCGGACTTTGTTCCTGATCTACAACCCGCCGATGTTGATCGCCATACGCGGGCCTTGTCCGACACGTGCCTTGTGATCTTGAATTCCAATGAATTTGTCTACGTCTACTAAGTGCCGAGAATACCATGTCATCGATCAACCGTCGTGAAAGTTTGTTCCGACTTGGGACCTCCTTGGGAAGCATTGCACTTTCGTCGTTGCTGGCCCAGGACGCGCCTGCGGACGAAAAACCGAGCCCGATGGCGGCGCGGCCAGGCCATCTTCCCGCCAAAGCAAAGAACTGCATCTTCCTGATGATGGAAGGAGGGCCTTCGCACATTGACACCTTCGATCCCAAACCCGCATTGCAAGACTTGCACCTGAAGGAATTCATTCGTGAAGGCCAGCAGAAGTCCGCGATGGAAAGCGGCAAGCGGTATTACGTGCAAAGCCCATTCAAGTTCGGCAAGCACGGGCAAAGCGGTGCTGACATGGCCGAGAATTGGGTCCATCTAGCCAAAGTGGCAGACGAGCTTTGCTTTTTTCGCGGTTGCCAAGTTGACAGCGTTAATCATCCAACCGCAATGTACCAAATGAATTGTGGCAATCGATTTGGAGGTGATCCGGGAATCGGAGCGTGGGTCACGTACGGCCTGGGTTCGGTAAATCAAGACCTGCCCGGCTTCTTGGTGTTGCCCGAAGTCTTTTATCCGCAAGGCGGCGCGGCCAACTGGAGCAACGGCTACCTACCCGCGTTCTTTCAGGGCACGCCGTTGCGACCCAAAGGATCGCCAATCTTGGATCTTCGACCGCCAGCGGGTGTTACCTCTGGACGCCAACGCCGCAACCTGGACCTGCTGGCTGCGATGAACGGCCGACATGCCCTGCAACAACCCGAACATCAAGAGTTAGCCGCGCGTTTAGAAAGCTACGAACTGGCGTTTCGAATGCAAACGGAGGTCCCAGAGGCAATCGACCTGACGGGCGAAAGCCAAGAAACTTTGTCGAAGTATGGCATCGGTGGTGACGTGACCGACGCCTTTGGACGAAAGTGCTTGCTGGCACGCAAGATGGTCGAAAAGGGAGTCCGCTTCATCCAGCTTTACAACGGTACCTGGGACAGTCACGATAATATCCAGCGCGCCCATAACAACTTGGTTCGCGGCGTTGACCAGCCGATTGCGGCCTTGATCGCAGACCTGAAACAGCGTGGGCTATTAGAAAGCACACTATTGGTTTGGTGCGGAGAATTTGGACGTTCGCCCGACAATGGCGTTCGCGGCGGGACAGCTTATGGGCGAGACCATAACCCGAACGCGATGACCATTTGGCTGGCCGGCGGAGGCTGCAATGCGGGCCACACGATCGGAGCCACAGATGAAACCGGCATGACGGCCGTGCAGGAGGTCCACCACGTTCGCGACTTCCATGTGACGCTGCTGCGACTATTGGGACTGGACGATAATAAATTGACTTACTATCACGCGGGACGCTTTAAACAACTAAGTCAATTCGGTGGCAAAATAATCGACAAACTGATCGCTTAAACTTGCATTCCCAGAATTCAAAAAACAGCGCACGACGAGACTCCACGACGAGACTCCACGACGAGACTCAACTACGGGCACAACTACGGGGCACAACGACGGGGCACGTCGTTCCCTTACACTCATTTTTTTTTGGAATACGTTGATCGCGTCATGACACACATTATCAGCAGTCGAACGGTTTTAATGTTGCTTTCCATCTTCCTATGGGCCGGGCACTCTGTGACCGCACAAGACGACCCCAATCATAAGCAAACCTCTAACCAGACATTGAAAGTTTTTATTCTTGCCGGCCAATCCAACATGCAGGGGCAGGGCGTCGTGGATATGGATGACCCACGGGACTACAACAGCGGGAAGGGGTCGCTGGTCTGGTCGATGAAGAATTCCAACAGCAAGCAGCATATGAAACACCTGCAAGACGCCGGTGGGAATTGGATCGTTCGCGACGATGTGTTTGTTCGCTACCAGACCGAAAATGAACTTAAACGCGGGGGCTTAACGATTGGTTTTACCGGCTACGGCGGCAATCATCACATAGGTCCAGAATTACAGTTCGGTAGTGTAGTTGGCGATCACTTCAGTGAACCAGTGCTACTGATCAAGACCTGCTGGGGAGGCAAAAGCCTATCTCAGGACTTCCGTCCACCCAGTGCTGAAGGCGACACCGGCAAGTACTACACGCAGATGATGGACGAAATCGACGACGCTTTGGCAAACATTCGCACTGACTTTCCCCAAGTGAAATTCAAGGATTATCAACTGGCAGGTTTCGTGTGGATGCAGGGTTGGAATGACATGATCAACGAACAGGGGCGAACCGAGTATCCTGACAATCTTGTGCACCTAGCGGCCGACATTCGCAAAGAGCTGAAGTCACCCAATTTGCCAATCGTGGTTGGTGAACTGGGGAACGGTGGCGAAGCAACACCAGGCAGCAACATGCAACTGTTCCGCGACGCCCAGAAGCAGGGAACCGGTCGAATCAAGAACGCCGTCTTCGTGGTCACTCACCCATTCGCTCGCCCCGCAGAAATGTCGCCCAACGTCGGGCACGGCCACCATTGGTTCGGCAACGCAGAAAGCTATTTTCTGGTGGGCGATGCTCTTGGAAAAGCGATGCTCCAGCTGACGTCGCAGTAACATCGCCTCATTTCCAGCCCACGACTTTAAAGATGGCAACGTAAAAGATGAGGCCATGTGCCCAACAGGCTCGCGCTCACGATCCACTGACCGAAAACAGCAATGCCCTGACAGGACACTTCCAGCCTTGGAATGCTATGGTTTTCCGAGAACGCTCTCGATCTGCGGTGTGCGTCCCTTTCTAATCGTCGAAGAAGTGGGGAACCTCGAAAAATCGTGGGGTCGGAAAGCTCGCCTCGCCGAGAAAATCGAAATGCACTTACTCGGATATGGAACCGTCATAAAATTTCTGTTCAAAAATAAGATTGACGGTTCTCTGCAAGGCCGACCCGTTTGACCGGCGTTCCCTTTGCGAAAACGGAAAAATGCTGCGAGGTTGTAAAGCGGGACGGGTCATTAGAAGGCTAGAATTTGAACGCTGGCCTTCGCCTGTTAGCGAAAAAATCCCTCCGGCTTGAAATTGCTGACTGCTCTGCCTCCAAAGCGGGTTTCACGGTATGGAATCCC
>JBDNHU010000070.1:0-15489 GCA_041688615.1 Mariniblastus sp.
GGGATCAGTACCGTGCCTCGCCAGCTTGTCGTGAAGGCGTGACTTGCCAAGATTGTCACATGGGAAAAGTGCCAGGCGTTGCCGAAGGTTATTCGTTGGGGCCGGCAGCGGTGGTTGATGGCCGAGTCATTAATCCACTTCGCAAGCATTCCAATCACATGTTCTATGGACCGGGTTATTCTATTGCCCATCCAGGGACGTTCCCACACGATCCAGCCCAAGATCGTTGGACGATTGATCAATGGTTGGACTTCAATTGGCGAGGTGGTTGGGGAACCGATGAGTTCGAAGATAAGATCGCCGATGGGGTCATGACCTTCCAATTTCCCCAGGTTTGGGCGAATGCGGATGACCGATATGATGCACGAGACATTGTTGATAAGAACTTGAAAAAACTTGAATACAAACGGCAGATTCGCCGCCAAGTCCTTGAAAATGGTTCGCACATCGATGGGCCATTTTTTGTTTCACAGCCAACCGTTGGCAAAGCCATTGCCTTCCATTATTGTGTGATCAACAAAAGCACTGGGCACAATATGCCTAGTGGTTCTTTGGGTGCCCAGCCGCAATTGTGGTTGAATACGGTACTGTCTGGGCCCGATGGTCAACGGCTTTGGGAATCGGGTTATCTGGATTCCAACGGTGATTTAGCAGACTGGCACTCCTTGGATGTGCTGGGTCGAAAAATACCAATCGATAAGCAGTTATTCAATCTGCAAACAAAATTTTTGACTACGAATGTCAAAGGTACCGATCGTGAAATGTATCTGCCGGTCAATTTTGACATTGACCAATTGCCGTTCCTTCGCCCAGCGGCCCAGCCGGTCACGGTGTTGAACCACCCGCCGTTTATTCGCATGGAAGGACATTCGATACCCGCCTTAGGTTCCCGCAAAGCCAAGTACCGGATTCCGTCCGACTTGGTTCAGCAACCTGGAACCTATCGTTTGTCGGTCCGGATGCGAAGCCGCGCGGAACCTATTTACTTTATGAAATTTGTGGGGGCTACGCCGGAAATGATTCGTTCGATGAACCAGTGGATCGTGGACGTGCATCCGCATACCGTTACCTTTGATGTCAGGTAACTGTCCTTAAAGCACTTCAACGTCTTTAGTAAGCCGGCTGAATCTCACAGGAAAAAAATGAGCTTGGAATGTTAAGATGATCCATCAAAATCAAGCGATGCGACGGTACGCAACCAAGCGTCTGGGAAGACGTTTGCTGGTGGGTATTTGCATAATCGTGTTGATCTTGCTGATCGTGCTGATCTTGCTGATTCAACGAGCGACCTTGCCCGGCATGCCCTCATTGAACTGGGGAAAGCTGTCAGCTGAAGTTCACCAGAATTCGCCAGATAAATTAGGTGTCGATGGTGTGACAGAGGCAGCCCCCAGGCAAAAGTTTGCTAATTTTTCACTAAGGGTCGATCAAACCCAGGTTGCGATCACTGCCCAAGAAACTGCACGGCGTTCTGCCAGCAATTCCGATCCTAGATTGGAAGGTGCTCCAGTGGCAAGTGTTGTCAGTGACGGCGATTTTGTTATGACAATGTCTAAACCGCCACGAAAAATAGTCACCCCGATCGTCCGTTCCAGCCAGACGGATCATTTTATGGATCATTCTGTTGAGCAAGTGAGTAACCCAACCGCTTCAGTGCCGGTCGTTCCACAAATAGTCAATGGAGCACAACCTGCTGCGGTCACTTCTGGCGGTGGCCAAGCGATTGTGAACCCATTCTTTTCCGCAGCGTCGGCAATTCCCACCTTTGGATCGTTGGAGCACGAGTCTACTGTGGGTCCAGGGTTTGCATTACCCGGTATCGTGGATCACAGTAGTGATCTGCACAGTAGCGAACTGCCCAGTGTTCAGGAGAATCCAGAAATTGAACTTGCTGGGCGCAGCGACTGGGCAAGTCGTTCCGATCAACGTTTTAAGAACCTGGAAAGCCAATCGCAATTACTGGGGCAAGTTCTGGTTGCGAACGAATATTCGGCCGATCTTCCTGGCCTGCCAAATCGTCGGACCTTTGATCCCTTGAATGAAAAGGGTGCCAGGCAAGTGTCTGGTGAGTATTGGGCAAATCTTTGGGAAGGTTCAGGCGAGCTAAGGTCGGTTGAACAAGACGCGGTAAATCAAGGTAATCAAGCTGGCTTCGAAAAACTGAGTCGAAGCCAGCATCGCAGGAAAGAGCGTTTAATCGAAGAACGCAAAGGCGAAGAAGCGATTGGTGTCCAAGAAGAAAGGCGGGCGAAGTTGTGGTTGCAGCAACCGGGTAAGTCTGCCCCGAACCGAGGCGTCGGATCGTCCAATGCTGCGATCTTGCCAGCCTGGCAACAGAATCAGGATCTTAAAATTCCAGCGTTGAACGCTTCGGCAACCTTAACGCCAACGGCCGATGGTGGGCTAGGTGGAATTGGTGGCACGCTTGGTGCAACCGACTACTTATTGGCAGAACAGCCAGCGGCCGATGCGAATTCTGAAGATCGTGAGCCGTTGACGTCCAACCAAGCAGACTTGGTTCCCTATTCGCCCTACGATTTCGCGCCCGATCCTGACGGCCTTGTGCCCTACGATCCTGCTGTTGAACAAGATATCTACAGTGGCAAGACACTGTATGCCAATCAGCGTCCATTGGTCGAACTGGGTAAGCCCTGGTACCAAATGGGGCAGATTGCTCCAGGTAATACCTGGTTCGGACGTCACAACCCTCTGATTCCTCAGTTCCTTGTGTTTGGCGATTTTCGTTCCGCAGTTGCGTCGAACACTCAAGGCGGCAACCAGCAAACGATCTTCGCCAATCGTTGGAATTTGGATTTTGATCTGCGAATTACTTCGACGGAACGTTTCCATTGGTTTATGGGACCTCTGGATCGAGGAGGCCAGTTTACTCGAGTGGTTCATGATGATGGTGACACCCAGTTCATTCCCGAAGTTGATCCTGATATCGATTTCGGATATTTCGAAGGTGATGCGGGTGCGATTTGGGGTGGAATGTCAAACAAGACGTTACCCTTTGATCTTCCCTTCGCGATGGGCGTGATGCCTTTGCTGTTTCAGAATGGCGTTTGGCTAGAAGATGCTTTCTTGGGCGTTGCGGTGACGTTACCAGCCAAGAATAGCCCAACTTTGGATATTTCGAACATGGACATCACGTTCATGGCAGGATTTGACAAGATCAATAGTCCAGCGTTTCAAGGCGATGACAATGCCGCCAAGTTGTATGGTATGGCGGCCTTTATTGAAGCGTTGGGCGGTTACATTGAACTCGACTACGCCTATTTAGAAGACCGCCGAGCAGTGGATCGGAGTTACCACAACACAAGTTTGGCTTACACGCGTCGCTACGGACGCTTCCTTTCGAATTCTTTTCGTTTGATCAATAACGCAGGGCAAACCCCCAACGGGATCGATCAAACTGCGGATGGAACCTTGCTGCTATTCGAGAATTCGTTAATCACCAGTAACCCCTTAACATTCGTTCCGTACTTCAATGGTTTTGTAGGATTTGATCGGCCGCAATCGGCTGCCCGAGACCCCTTGTCCGGCGGGGTGTTGCGCAACACCGGTATCTTATTCGAGACCGACGGTCTGACAGGGTATCCGTTGTTGGACGATACCGCAAACAATGCGATGGGCGGCGCCATTGGTTTGAATATTCTTGCGAAGGATTTGAGCCAGCAATTGATTCTAGAGGCGGCGATGGTGGCTCCGTTTGAAGGCAAGCCAACCAATGTCGACGGCGAACAATTCGGTGTCGGGATGCGTTACCAATTGCCAATCAGCAATTCTGTCATTTTGCGAACCGATGCCATGTACGGATTCAATGAATCGGAACCTGACTTGCAGGGTTTCCGAGTTGAGTTAAGAAAAAAATGGTAGTCCAGTTTAACAGGCGAAGTTGGATGCCAGGAGTCTTCGCGAGGCAAAATCGGCTAAATGAACATGGCCAACTACGAGTAAAGTCGCTGCAACTGTTTGACGGTTTGAATTCATCGCCGATCGGTTAAGCCTGTAAGTTTAAGGCTGGTAGAGTCAGGGCTGGTAGAGTCAGGGCCGTGCGGAGAATTCTCCGCGTAGACCGCTTTCTTGCCGACCGGTTTTTTGTCGCTGACTAGAGTTGGGTAGCGTCAAAATCTTCGGGCATTTCGACGAGCGTTTTGTAACCGCGGCCGGGAATTTCCTTAACATATTTGGGGACGGCGAAACCAGGTAATGATTCGTGCAGCGACTTCATGATGGCTTGGCCTTGGCTGAGTGGCACATGAAAATGAGCTGCACCGTGCACCTTATCTAGTTGGTGCAAGTAGTAAGGGACAACGCCACATTCGATCAATTTCAAACTTAAATCAGTCATCGCTTTTACATTGTCGTTGACGCCACGTAGCAGCACTGCCTGGTTCAACACTTGGATGCCCGCGGACTTCAATCTCTTGATCGCATGTTCAACTGGGACGTCAATTTCATTGGCATGATTACAATGGACAACGCAGGTGGTCGCCGCGAACCCTTGCAACAATTCAGTGAGTTCCGATGTCACTCGTGCGGGAATAACAATTGGCATCCGAGTGTGGATTCTAAGCCAGCGGACGTGCGGAATTTGCCGCAATCGATCGGTCAGTCTGGCCAAGCTTACGTCGTTCAGCACCAAGGGATCTCCGCCGCTTAAGATCACCTCCATAATGCTTGGATCGTTCGCGATGGGGTCTAGCCACTGCTGCCAATCGGTACGGTCTTGAGGCAAAGATTGATAAGGGTAATGGCGCCGGAAGCAATAACGACAGTGCACACCGCACGCCCCGGTCGTAATCAACAGGACTCGATTCTTGTATTTTTGTATCAATTGCCGGTCAGGAAGTGAAGCCTTGAAGCTGTTGGCATGGTCGGCCGCTTCTGACACCGCCGGCACGAGGGAAAATTCCTGTAGCGGATCTTGCTGGTATCCTTGGTTTAGAACCAAGTCGTTCTCTTCGGGCAAGGACAATATTTGACGTAGCAAAGGGTCGTCGGAATTTCCCGGCTGGATTCGCTGGATAAAGGAGGCTGGAGCGAAAATTGGGAAGGATTTTGCAGCCTCGGTGTCCCCCAATTCCAACGGGATCTCTAGTTGCCTGCACAGCGTTTGTGGATCTCGAATCGCCTGTTTCATCTCTTGCTGCCACGAACGTGGTTTCGCCGGTGGTCGAGGCGAACCTAAGTCGGCGGGCGGAAGGGGGCTAAGCAAAACGTTTTTTTTCATTAGAATCTGAGGCTTCCGAAGCGGTCCAATGTTGGAAAATACCGAGTGGAATTTGTACCACAAGGTCGTTACACTAATCCCAGCAAGCGAATCATGCTAGGTTCATTTCGCCGGAATCGTCCATGGGTCCGGGATCATGCGGCCGGGATTTTGGTCCGGGATTTTGGTCCGGGATCATAGGTCCGGGATTTTTGGGGGATGTCCATTTTGTAATTCAAGTCATGGCTGATTGTGGCCATGTGCGGGTATGGAAAAACTGGCGTGGGCAACCACAGGCTTCCGCCGCTACTGGATTGTAACGGGTAAACTACTGCAATGTGAATTGCAAAAGGGGTTTGTGGGACTGAATGGGGAATCCGAACCGGAATTTTTTTGGACAGACGAAGCCCATTTCAACTTGATTTTTCGCGTTAATCGCAACAAGGAAAAAAAGCGTGGCAACTTATAAGACAAGTGATTTCCGTAAGGGATTAAAGATCCAAATTGACGGTCAACCTTATTTGATGACTGAGATGACTTTCGTCAAACCAGGTAAGGGAAATGCAATGTACAAATGCAAGATGAAAAATTTGATGACCGGTTCGTCTTTGTCGCGTACCTACAAGGGCGGCGATTCATTGGAAGCCGCCGATGTAACCGATGTTGATTGTTCATTCTTGTATCGTCAGGGCGAGACGTTCGTATTCATGGATAGCGAATCGTTTGAACAGTATGAGCTGACCGAAGCTCAAGTTGACGACGCTTGGAAGTATCTGAAGGACGGCATGGTTTGTTCGATGGTCTTGTTTGAAGGTCGTCCAATCACTCTAAGCCCGCCTAATCACGTCGAGTTGGAGGTAATCGAATGTGCTCCAAGTGCCAAAGGCGATACCGCAACCAACGTGACAAAGCCTGTAAAGGTTGAAAGCGGGGCGGAAATCTTAGCACCTGCGTTTGTTAATCAGGGCGATGTGATCAAGGTGGATACTCGGACTGGCGAGTACGTAGAACGCGTTCGCACGTAGTGGATCGGGCTGAAGCAATCGCGAATTTATCTTGCCCCACGCGCTGGAAGTCTCGTGTTTGTCAAATTCAGACGGGAAGTTGATCGAATTCGACGTCGATCGAAAAGCGTGCGATTCGCAAAATGAATTATGGAAACACGTACCACTCACCATGGTGCGTGTTTTGTCTTTTCTTGACCCCCAGTGCCAGTGCCAGTGCCGCTGACTTGCCAAATGCCATGCAGAAATCTCCGGCAGAATGTCATCGCGAAAATGGGATGTCCTGTGCAATCGCGCAAGTGCTTTGGTTATTTGCTACGATGATGGGAACCGCAACGGTAGTGACGCTGCATGACTGGTAGTGGCTGCCGCCGATTTGGGTCGCAAATGATAATCAATATTGCAAGTTGGGTTGGGGTTTGCAGTCGAAAATTAAATTGGGAGAATCAAAGATGCATGTCGAGTTTTGTGGTGCCGCTCAGCAAGTGACGGGATCGATGCATCTGGTTCATTTTGGAAAGTATAAAGTCCTGTTAGATTGCGGACTCTTTCAAGGACGCCGATCCGAAGCATTCGATATCAATCGAAATTTGTGCTTCGATCCGACGCAAGTCGATGCGGTGGTCTTGTCGCATGCTCACATTGATCACTCTGGGAATTTACCGTCCTTGGTCAAGAAGGGGTTTCGCGGAAAAATTTTTGCCACCAGTGCGACTCGTGATCTTTGCGCCACGATGCTTTTGGATTCGGCAAGAATTCAAGAGAGTGACGTTAGTTACGTCAATAAACATCGAAGACTTAGCCACGAAAAAGAATTCAGTCCACTCTATGTGCAAGAAGACGCCGTGAAAGCGATCAAAGCCTTTCGCAGCCAGGACTACCAAGAATCATTTGTGGTGGTACCTGGGATGACCGTAACGTTTTTTGACGCCGGGCACATGTTGGGATCGGCAGCGGTCAAGATTAACATGCAGGAACACGGGCAGGCTCCGGTTTGTTTGGTGTTCAGTGGCGATATTGGCCGATACCAAAAGCCAGTGCTTCGCGATCCACAAGTGATTGCCGGTGCGGACTATGTGATTATGGAAGCCACTTATGGGGATCGGTTTCACGAAGACAACCAAGACACCAAGGAAACGTTGAAGAAAATATGTAATCAAGTTTGGGACGAAAAAGGCAAGTTGATCATTCCTGCTTTTTCCGTGGGTCGAACCCAGTATATCGTCTACATGTTGAACCAATTGGCCGAGAGTGGTGAATTGCCTGCGTTCAAAGTATTTGTCGATAGTCCGTTGGCGATTGAAGCCACGGAAGTATACAGGCGTCACATCGAGTGTTTTGACGAGGAATTTCTTCATGATTTGCTACATGAAGAGGATCGCGATCCTCTCGGGTTTCGCGGTTTGTTTTACACGCGCAGCAGCGAATATTCGAAGAAAATCAATTCCTTAGATGAACCCATTATTGTGATAAGTGCTTCGGGGATGTGCGAGGCGGGTAGGATTCTGCATCATTTGAAGAACAACATTGAGAAGACCAACACGACGGTCTTGTTTGCCGGGTACCAAGCGGAGAACACTCTTGGCCGACGAATCTTGGACGGCGAAAAAGAAGTTCGAATTTTTGGCAAACCCTATCAAGTCAAGTGCAAGTACGCTCGTTTGGAAAGCGCCAGTGGGCACGGTGACCAGAACGAATTGATGCAATGGTTGAAGAGTGTGGCCGACAAGGGAACGCTAAAGAAAGTGGCTCTGGTGCACTGTGAGTTGGAACCGGCAAAGGTCTTGGCCGCTCGTATCGAGCAAGAGGAAATTGCAGAGGTCATCATTCCCAAGCGTGGCCAGACACTGCTGCTGCAATAATTCAATCGGGACCGGTGGGACAGGGTCCAGGCGTTCAGCAGGTGGGTTTGGAAAATACTGGGAGCAAGCGGTGGTTGACTGACGATCTAGAGAAGTGGTTTGGTTTGAATTGCCAGAAGCATCGTATTTGGATTTAGGTGTTGCTTTGGATCGAAAGTAGGGATCGTGAAATGTTGAATCGGGACTTTGGAAGTAGTGCCAGGCGGGTGGGTTTTGCTTGGGATGATTTGCTGCAATCGGCGCCAACGGTGATGGCGTTTGCCCAGATTTGCTTCCAGGCAATGATAGAACCCCCGGACTGTGAGTTGGATTCGTTGTCCGATGAAGCGAAAACGCTTTTGTGGGCTGCCAAAGATCGAGGCGTCATGGAATTGAAGGGCGATTGGGAGGCTTTTGATTCATCCGAGCGTCTACTTTCGGTAAACGTGGAAGTTCAAGATCAGGTCCATTGGTTATTTAAGCGGCCGGGCGACCCGCAACAAACGATGCGGTTCTTGGAAGGGTTTGCCTTGCTGTGTCGGAATCATTTAGTGATTCATCAATGGCAGCGTGAATTTTGTTTGACCGATCGCGGCTTTATGCTCGCTGCCCAGGTCGATGACCGAAGCTTGGCTAAACTGTTCGAGTTTCCACAACGAACGGACCACGGAAATTGGTCCAATGGGTAAAAGTCAATCGATCCGTCTGAGTCCAGGTCGCGACATGAAAAACGTGATAAGAACATTGATGTGTTGCCCTGCCCTGTTGCTTTCTTTTTTTTGCGTCGAAGCATCGTCGCTTGCGAAGTGGTGTCAACAAGTTGCAGCGGTGCCTGAAAAATTCGACGCAGGCATGGGTTCTGTTGTGATTGTGTTGCGGGATTTGACCCTTTTGGAAAACGTTTCAATCCAGGAAGTGCAGTTAGATGGTTTGGTTCTAAGTGATGGGCGAAGCTTTGCTTGGAAACAGATAATCGCGGTCGAAGGCGCGGCAGAGAAGCAGGCGGAAGTCGATCTGAATCTTCAGCGGATTGGGCAACCGTGGTATCTGTTGCAAAGCAGAATAGATCGCGGCGAAAGCTACCAAGTGGTTGAAATTGCCACAGGGTTGCAGCAATGGTATCAGGAGAATTCAGCAGCTGGTGGCGTGGCGATTTCCAACATTTTGGCTCGGTCTGCCTGGCGTGAAGGTAAGGGCAATTTGGCGTACTTTCACTACTTCGACGCCGTTAATCGCTTGCAGAAATTGAAGCCCCAGGACTTGAAAAATTTTGATCGCTGGTCCGAGCGTTACTTAAATAAAGAATTCAGTGCATTGGAAACGGCCTTCGGCTTGTCGGCAGAATTCCCGCCATTTTGGGCGACGCCAGCTTCCGCGGTTGACTTCCTGCGGCAGCTGGATCAGTGGGAAGTCCAGCAGCAGGCCAGTCAGGTGGGACGCTTGCGACGCACTTTGGCCATCTATCGGTTATGTGCTTCGATCTTCTCGCAAGATGCTGATCGCTTGAAGCAAGCGGACCAGAAGTTGCGACAGGTGGCATCCTCCGCAGGGGGTGGCAACCGTGTGGCATTTGATCGATTGTTGAGCGTCTCCAACCGAATTGAAAATTGGAGCGTTTCCAAGTCTTTGGCAACTGATCGGGAAGTCCAGTTTGGCTATCGCGACCTTGAAATAATTAGCAACTTGGACTCGGCAACGCGTTGGGACGCGGTTGGTTTGCAGTTGTATATCGAAGGTGTCTACTTGTTGAAATCGGCTGACGCAGCGAGCAAAATTTATGGGGCGATGCGATTGATGAAACTTTCCATGCACTGCCACCCACAGGAAACAGGTCTGCCTGGCCTTCAGGTTGCGAATGGGTTAAATGAAGGAAATGGGGTATTGCGGGGGTCGGCCGATGTTTCGTTGCGAACGTTTGATACGGTAGCGGGGCAGGAATGGGCCGCGATTGGGAAATACTTGGTGATTTGTTGGTTGAAGGAATCCGATGACCAGGCTTCGGCAATGAACCAGGCTTCGGCAATGAACCAGGCTTCGGCAATGGACCAGACTTCGGCAATGAAGTTGTCACAGGAATTGCAACGTCACTTGTATGATACGCTCGGTCGGCGTTTGCTGGGCGAGCGTCGGCGATGATTTGTCGGGCGATTGCTCTTTTGATCCGCCTGTTTATGGTATGGTAATTACCTGAAGTCGTGATGGGATACCGGCGGCAGAAACGAATCCATTTTTCGAATCCAAGGCCACTGTGACGGTTCCCTCCCGGCGTGAATTTGGGCATAATTCTAATAAGCCATTTTTGCGGCAAGGTACTCGGACGGTCATTCTTTGTTTTAAGGCGATCGCGATTTGATTTGCCTATCGAGCCAAGGACCAAGTTGCAACCGCCAGGAAATTCATATTTCCTGAGGTGGCCTGTAGAACGCTCGGAAATCAGAATTCACCGGATGGGTCGGGATTTCGGGCTTTCGGTCATTCGGTCATTCGGTCATTCGGGATTTCGGTCATTCGGGATTTCGGTCATTCGGGCCGTCGGTCATTCGGGCCAACTGAGTGCGAGATGTGTTTAGGTTTCGTGAAATTTCTGCCTGCGAATTTGACTCACAATTTTGTTGATGGTTACCAAAGATTATGAAGGATCGCGTCTCCCCAATGCAGCCAAGGAACGAAATTCAAACGATGGCAAACGGGCGAAGTCAACGAACGATTATGGGTGCGTGCGATGGTTCTTTACTAGTTGCCAATAACCGCTACACCCTGTTTTGTACACGATTGTTTGCCTTGTTTTCATTGCTATTGCTGACAAGCGGTTACGCCGTTGGCGCCAGGGTGCAAGACGAAACGCCTGCGGTAGCGACACCGATCATTGATAGCGGTGTGGCTAAAAGTGACTCTGCCGCCAGTGACTCTGCCGCCAGTGACTCTGCCGCCAGTGATACGGCCAAAGGTAGTGCTGCTGGTGCGGAGGTCGATTCGGATGGGTCGACTGGCCAGAAGCGAACCATGTTGCAAATGATGTTTACAGGCAATCCGTTTGGTATTGCGATTGTTGTGGTCATCTTATTGTTATCCGTCGTGAGTACGATTTTGATCGTTGAAAACGCGATTTCAATTCGGCGCAAGTGTTTGTTGCCTCCCGAGGTGATGGAATCTCTGGAAAGTGCGTTGGCGCTGCGAGACACCCGTGGTGCGATGATGATCTGCAACGACGTGGATAACTACAGCATGGCAACCCAAGTGGTTCAAGCGGGTTTGGAGCGATTTCGCAGCAGCGAGTTTGGGTTTGCCGAGTATCGATCGGCGGTTGAGGAGGCTGGCGAGCATATTACTGGACGGTTGTACCGCAAGGTCGAGGTGCTAAACGTGATCGCCTCGATCGCGCCGATGTTAGGGCTTACAGGAACGGTGGTCGGCATGATTGACGCGTTTAATACCATTGCCGCCAATCAAGGTGCGGCGGGTCCAGAAGATTTAGCAGGTGGTATTGGGCAGGCCCTGATTACAACTCTTTTGGGATTGGTGGTGGCTATTCCAACCATGGTTGCCTTTAGTTATTTTCGCAGCAAAATCGATTCATTGGTGTCTGAAGCAGGAACTCGGATTGAACGCATTATGTTGCCTTTGGGTAGAAGAAAGACGAAGTAGCTGATGCGTCTAAGTCGAAACACTTCGGTAAGTACTTTGGGGTTTAATATGACTTCGATGATTGACATCGTCTTCTTGTTGATCATTTTTTTCATGGCGGTTTCTCAATTTAACCGGACTGAAGATTCGCAAGTTCAATTGGCTGAGATTCAAAATGGCGGAGCGACGGCGGAGACCAGTTTCATCATAAATGTTGATGCCAAGCAGCGGCTACTGATCGGCGGAAAAGCAGTCGCGATGTCCGAATTGATCGGCCGGGTTTCGCGTGAAGTTGAACAGACGGGCGGGAAGGCTGAAAAGTTGGTGGTTCGGATTCGTTGTGATCGAAGCCAGAACAGCGTTCGCGTTAACGAATTGATGACCCAGCTATCAAGCATCGGAATTACGGAAATTCAATTGTCCGTGAATAAGAAGTAGACTTTGCATTTTATTTGAAACGGCCGAGGCACTTTAAGTGAAATTGAACCGCAGAAGGCGACATGAATCATTGCAACTTGCCACGCCGGGCATGATTGACATTGTATTTTTGCTGCTGATCTTCTTTTTGGTCAATTCAAGTTTTCGCCCGACCGAACGGCAAATAGAGAGTCGGTTGGCGGATCCAACCGCGGCTTCAACATCGGCTCCGCAGGAACCGTTGACGATCAAGATTTTGCCGCTTGCTGGCATCTATGGCTATCAGGTGGGTGGTCGGCAGTTTGTCGATCGACAATCGCTTAATCGATGGTTGAAGCAGTGGCCGGTCAAATCGCAGTCGGTCATGGTAATGACGCCAGCGGACGCACCTATAGAAATGTCGATTTTGACAATCAATGATTGTAAACAGGCTGGATTTGAAACCGTTTCCTACGTGCCGGTTCTGAATCTCAATTAGTGGATGATTCTTGAAATCGAATTGCTCACTTTCAATCTTCGCTCACTTTCAATCTTCAAGGCGTTATGATGAAACGTGTGAGAATGTGGTTTCGCACTACATCGCAAGATTTCTGGAAATTCGCAGGGGTCGTGGTTTGGATTCTGTTCCAGTTGGGGGTAGCTTCCCCTAGCCCAGTCGCATCGATCGGATCCATTACAGGTGTTGGATTCCGATTCGCTCAGGAAATCATGCTTGCGATGGTTTGGCCGCAAATTGCGGAGCAGGCGGAGTCACAGGCCGCTTCGTCACAGGCTGCTTCGTCACAGGATGCTGATAATCGCATTGAAGACACGGTTATCGCAAGCCGAAGTGATTCACCAGTTTTCTCGGACTATTTGAAGGCGACCGGGTTGGATTCACTGGCGGCTTTGGATTCCATTCAGCGTTGGCAGTTGGCCAGCCAAAGTGATGTGCAGTGGCGTCTATCGTGGGAGGTTTCGGTTTGGGTTGAACGCCAATTAAGAACGTTAAACGAACAGCAGTTGCGGACCAAGTATCCTTGGTTGTTTCAAGGGACGCATACGGAAACACCATCGTTCTCGGTGGTGCGATTGATTGTGCTGCGCAGTGGCTTTTCGGAAATCGCTAAGGAAATTTCGAATCGCGGCTTTCGACGGCAGCCAGAGAATCAATCTTTGATCGACAAATTGGGTGATTTTGCCCGGCAAATTCGTGAGAGCGAATCACAGCTTTCTACGGTTTTCGAAAGTTTGGGAAGTGAATTTTCCGTTTCCGATCGATTGCAGATTGGCCAGTTAAAATCGATTGCCAAATCAAGTGTTGCCTGGTGCTATTACTATCGCTGGCTTTTGAGGACTGATTCTAAGCAGCAAAGCGAATGGGTGGACGAATTGCGATCGGCGAAAGCCAGCTTCATGCAGTTGCTAAATGTGACCGATCCCGACATCAAGGACGCTGTCGTATTCAAATGGTACGATCCGGTTTCCAGTAGTTCGTCATCGTACTTAACGGGCCTGGGTTTGACGTTGATTGCCTTGAATGAATTGCCAAAAGCGAATAGTTGTTTTGCGACATTGCAGCAAGAGGGTCGTATGGATCAATCGCAAAGTCTTGTGATGTTGCAGTGGCAGGCACTGGTTCGGCAACGAGATTGGATAAACGCGAAAGTCTTGGCTGTTGGATATTTGGACGGTTTACCCAGTGGGGAAGACCAGTTGGATCAGAGGTTTGTTCGCATCGCATTGCAGATGTTTCCAAGCGAAAGTACGACTTTGGGTAGTGCCGAGCCGCCACCAGAATTCGTGCTTGAATCTGCACCGATTGCTTCAATGGTTAGCCAAATGTTGGAGTCGTTGGTTCGCCGAGGGCACGTGGGACTGGCTGCGGATCTTTTTGAAAAGACGCAGGTTGCTTTACCAGAAGACCGAGTGACGCAGCAAGTGATCCGCCTAAGTCAATTGATTACAAAGTTGGGGATTGCGCAACGCACCCCCGAACAATTGGGCCAACTGGTATTGGCGTTAGAGACTTTGGCGGATCCTGAAAATTCTAATTCCAATACAGGGATAAGGGTTTGGTCGATGGATTTGTTGGGGCAGATTCACTTGATTGGAAACGATTGGGAGGCCGCAATTCAGGTCTGGCAAACGCTACTGCAGAACGTGCCAAGCAGTCAGCAGAGTCGTCGTCAAAATATTGCCTGGAAAATTGCCGAAGCTTACCAGTCGGCAATGTCCAGCCAAACCTCCGCTAGCCAGAAAGCGGCCCAGTGGTATCAGGCAGCGGTGCAAGAAGATCCGTCAAGTTCGCTGGCAGCTATTGCCCAGCTTAAGTCGGGGTTGCTTTTGAGGAATGATAACTTGGATCAGCAATTGAGGTATTTGCGATCGGTATCAGCCGCTTCAGAAGTAAATCGATTTGCTCAGAAACAGGTGGTAGGGATTCTGTTTCGGCAGTGGACAGCCGCTTTAGAGGGTTCCGATGAACGGAGTCGATTGGGGCGAGAGTTACAGGATTCAATCATGCTTCAATTGGATCTGGAATTTGATTTTACAGATCCAATACTGGGCAATAGTTCAACCCAATTTGAAAAAACAGTCACGAATCAAATCGCGAGTGCCCTGACTGCAGATCGCCTGGATGTTCGCCTATCATTGGTGGCGATTTGGTTGAATGTGTTGGACTCAGAAGCAGAGGAAGCAGACAAAACGACGCAATTGAAGCGGCAGTGCATTTATGCCGCGGTGACGCAAGTTGCGACAGAATTGTCAGGCGAGGCGAAATCGATGAAGCTGGAACCTCGAACATTGAGTTCCTTGCAGGCGATATTGCAAAGTTCGCTGGTGGTTTGGGACCGAGCCCCTGATAGGAAACCGCAGTTGGTGACGGCCGCGAATTGGTTGTTGGAAACTCCGCTAACATTTTCGCAACGTTATATGACGTTGACTTATTTGTCTCGTGGCTTGAAGTCGCAATTCGGTTCGCTGGATCTAGATCCAACCGATCGAGATCCGACGGTTGAAAAATTGATTCAAGTTTATAAGGATTTGATTGATTTAGTGGATCAACAGCCCCAGGTTGCCGTGGATGCAGATGCGGTTGTGGAATGGAAGACGCAGTTGGCGACATTGTATTTTCAACAAATGCGTTACCCAGAATCTCTGGCCCAATTGGACGGCTTGGTGGATGATAAATCGCCAATTTCGGTGCAACAAATTTGGGCTAGAATCTTAGTCGCTAGTCACAAACAAACCCAAGCGGTCGGGCACTGGCAAGTGATTCAAAATGCAGTGTTGGCTGGCGAGAGCGATTGGTTTGAATCGCAGTATTACTTGGTGCAAGATGCGCTAGGATCGCAGCCAATTCAAGCCAAGCAAAAGTACCTTTCGCTGCGGCAGTTGTACCCAA
>JBDNHU010000497.1:0-10040 GCA_041688615.1 Mariniblastus sp.
TATCGCACTGGCACTCACTGATTTTAGTGTTGGCCGATCCAGTTAGGCACATGCCTAATCGATTCGCGTAACGGGTCGCTGTCAAGAAACAAAAGCACCGCAAGCCTTCTGGCGGGCGGTGCTTTTTTAATGAAATCAGACAATGAAATCAGACAATGAAATCCGACAATCAAATCCGACAATCAAATCCGACAGTGAAATCGGCCAGCGAAATTGACGAGATCGACTGCCAATGCCAACGAAATCTACCTGGACTTCCCACTGCCCATGCTAACGCTTGCGATGCAGCCGGCTGCCAATAAACAACGCAGCTAGCGGACACCGCGATTAAGTGGATACTGCGATTAATGGATACTGCGGCAAACTAGCATTGGGTACGTCCAGTAGTCGGCAGCTGGATATTAAAGCGGGCGTTTTCCGAATACCTCAGAATCTGGCAGTGTTTCGCCGCAGTAAAGACAGTTGGTACGACGGCGACTGGTTTTGCGTCCGCATTTGGTACAGGTTTCGACGGTTGGTGTCATTCGACCATCCAACTTGCCATCACGTAAGTCGACTTCTTCCATCTTCTGCTGAAGTTGGTCGTTGGTCAAACCTTGGGACTCTTGCAACAATTCCCACATTGCTTGGCAAGCCAATGTGATGGTGTTTAACTTTGCCTCGACACTGACCATTTGGTCGATGGCTAGACTGGCCTTATTTTCTGCCCGAGTCGTATCGTTGGACAATCTGCCCATGCGATTTTCTTGTGACAAGTTCCAAAAAATCGACATTTATTCACTCCTGAAAATCGAATCGCTTACCCAAATTGGCCCTCTTTTTACGACAGAGCCTCGCCAAACGAGCCTTGGCTGGATTGCAGTGTAAACGATTCTTCAGCTGTTTACCTGCTTTGCGGACGTGGGGCGGCAGAAATTAAATCGAAATTTGTTAGAATCAGAGGGCCGAGTTTCTAAAGTAGACCAGCCTATTTCAGACGTAGAGGTTTTCCCGTGAAATCAATCGCCGTGAATCAAGTTGCCTTTCGATGCCAGAATTCTAAAGCCATCGTCGCCACGATTTTAGCATGGACCATTTCAACCACCTTGGGTTGTGGTGGAACGACAGATCCCCTCCCAAAAAGCGACAAGAATCCGAAGCCCAACCTGCAAGCCAGCAACAGCAACGTAGCAAGCCCAGACTTAGCAAGCCCAGACGCCGCAAGCCCAGACTTAGCAAGCCCAGACGCCGGTGCAACAACCATTGAAACTTCCGTCGGTGAAAACGCTGATGCGACCGCGACCAGCACGCCAACCAGTCAGCCGTCGACCGAATCTTTCTACACAGTAGACCATTACGGACTGGAACGATCGCCCCAAGACGATCTGGCAATATCGGCCAAACGGGCCCAAGAGGAAGGCAAACAGGTGCTCGTGCAAGTGGGCGGCGATTGGTGTGGTTGGTGCCACCTGTTGACTAAGTACTTTGCCGAGAACGAAGCGGTCAACCAGGAATTATCCGACCACTATGTTGTGATGAAAGTCAATTACTCTCAAGCACAGAAAAACGAAGCCTTCCTTTCAACGTTGCCAAAAATTCAAGGCTATCCGCATCTATTTGTCTATGACACAGACGGAAATTTGCTGCATTCGCAGGACACCGGCGAATTAGAAGAGGGCCAAGGATACAGCCAAGAAAAAGTCATCGCTTTCTTGCAGGCCTGGCACTCCAAAAAATAACATCGGCACGCCAAGAACAACGTCGTCAAGCCACGGTCGTTACCTTGGAAAACCGGAGACCGATTTCCAAGGTAGCCTTTACCCATTAAACCAACGCATCTGAATTACGAAAGCAACCAATGACACAGGGACTGGAACAACTTTTGCCCGAAGCCGCTTTAGCCAAACTGACGGACATGACCAGCGACATGTCCCCTATTTCTATAGCGGAATTCCAACAACGATTGGAAAAAGCCCAGACGATGATGAAGCAACAGGGTGCCGATGCGATGTACCTGCACGCTGGCAATAACCTGTACTACTTTACGGGCCTGCAATGGCAGCCAAGCGAACGGATGGTTGCGGCAATCATCCCAGCCGAAGGACCTATCTGCTACGTCGCTCCACAATTTGAAATTGACACAATAAAAGACTACTGGCAACTTCCCTCTGAAATGCGAACCTGGGAAGAACACGAGAGCCCTTACGCTCTGGTTTTGCAAATTCTTTCCGAACAAGGCAAGACCAACCCAACGTTGCTAATCGACGAATACACGCCTTACTTTATCGTTGCCAACCTGGGCCAAGCGAACCCAGATCTCACGCTGAAATCGGCTCAATCGGTGACTCAAGGTTGTCGTCAATGTAAGTCGCCCGCTGAACTGGCCTTAATTCAACGCGCGCACGAAATGACCATGAAAGTCCTTCAAGCGACCGCATCGATCTTACGGCCGGGGATCTCGACCATCGAAGTCACGGACTTCATTGACAAGGCTCATCGCAAAGTGGGCGCAACCAGCGGTTCTTTTTTCGCGATCGCGCTCTTTGGCGTAGCGACTTCTTTTCCACACGGCGTCAAGAATGCACAAATTTTAAAACCCAATGACTGGGTTTTGCTTGACACCGGTTGCCAGCTGTTTGGCTATTTGTCCGACATCACCCGTAGCTTCTGCTTTGGCACTCCGACCGATCGCCAGCGAGAAGTTTGGGCAGCAGAAAAGGCGGCTCAGATTGCGGCATTTGAAGCGGCAAAAATCGGTTCCCCATGTGAACTTCCCGACATGGCCGCTCGCAAATCGCTAGCAGCGGCTGGATTTGGGCCCGACTACAAGCTACCTGGCTTGCCGCACCGAACCGGTCATGGATGTGGCCTTAATATCCACGAAGGCCCGTTCCTAGTTCGCGGCGACAAGACGCCCCTGGAAGTAGGAATGGTTCTTAGCAATGAACCCATGTTGGTTTTGCCGGGTGAATTTGGGTGCCGATTGGAGGATCATTTTTTTATGACCGAAAATGGCCCTCAATGGTTGACCCAACCCGCGGAAAGTATTGAAAAACCGATTTCAGTCTAGCGGTTAGCATCGAAGGCGGAATTTTTGAATTCGCCGAAAAGCCAAACGTGGTTGGCCAGTCGGAATCAACTTCCTGAGATCGACTGGCAAGCCGCTTGAGGCCGATTCGCTACCCAGGTGTTGCAAACGGTGCTGCTTCAAACGGTGCTGCTTCAAACGGCGCTGCTTCAAACGGCGCTGCTTCAAACGGCGCTGCTTCAAACGGCGCTGCTTCAAACGGCGCTGCTTCAAACGGCGCTGCTTCAAACGGCGCTGCTTCAAACGGCGCTGCTTCAAACGGTGCTGCTTCAAACGGTGCTGCTTCAAACGGCGCTGCTTCAAACGGCGCTGCTTCAAACGGCGCTGCTTCGAACGGCGCTGCTTCGAACGGTGCTGGCACGCTAGTTTTTTGAGGCAGAATTGAAGTAGTCCAAGGAACGATTTGCTGGCAAAATAGGGTCTTCAAAGGGGTACCAATCGACTGTTTTAAAACGTCAAAGCTGGCCAACAGGCATTGTTTTGCGGCGGTCGATCCGATCCACTGGAACGGATGGTGTTTGTGTCCAATCCCACCTGCTTTATTAAGAACGAGATAATTTTCGGATGGTTGCAACTTCGGACAAACAATTAAGCAAGAACTACGACAGGGCGGCCTGGTTTTACGAAACCTCGGCGGAGATCTATAGTACCGGACAAATCAAAGCCGCGAAAGTTAGCCAGCTTCAATTCCTGTCACCCGGTCAGTCGATTTTATATTTGGGTGTGGGCGCAGGCGAAGATGCGGTTCGAGCCGCCCAAAAGGGCCTAAAGGTCACTTGCATCGACATCAGTCAAGGAATGCTTGATCGCCTGCAGCGAAAACTGAAAAAGAAGGGCCTGTCTGCTGAGCTGATTTGCGGTAATGCCTTCGAGCACTCGAAATTTGAACACTATGACGCGGTTGCCACGAATTTTTTCCTAAACTGTTTCAAACATCCAGCCATGTTGGACATGATGAAACACGCTTTGACGCTGCTACGTCCGGGTGGAATGTTTTTTGTGGCCGACGTTAGCCCAGCCAAAGGATCTTTTCCTGCACGAATTTTCAATTTGGTTTATTCTAAATGGGCGATGGCAATGTTTTGGGCGATGCGATTAGTCCCTTGGCATGAAAATTACGACTACGCCAAAGAACTAACCGCTCAGGGAATGAAAGTAGAATCCGTTCAAGACTTCCGCATTGCCGCCATTGGGCCGGTGATGTTTCACTCCATTTGTGCGGTGAAACCTAGCAGAATCGACGCCGACGACCACCCGCATCCGCATTTGGAAGCAAAGGGCCAATTTTCGGCCAATTCCACAACTTCCAATGTAACGTTGGACGATGCTACTGGCGTAGATTCCTCGCTGACTCGTACTGCAGGGAAACCGCACGCGGCCCTGGGTAGTAAGCCTTTGCCAGACCAAGGTGCCCAACAAGATGCCAACCAAGATTCCAAACAAGATTCCAAACAAGATTCCAAACAAGATTCCAAACAAGATTCCAAACAAGATTCCAAACAAGGTGCCAACCAAGGTGCCAACCAAGGTGACGCCAAGTAATTGATCACAAACCGCCCCAGTGTCTGGAGCGACCGCAGGCATTTGCGTGCCGCCGTTACTGGGCGAAGTTAAACCCATTAAGGAAGTCCGCTCTACTCACTTGCTTGCAAATTTGAAATGAACTCACTGGCGATTATTTCCCCAGCTTGTCTTACGCCCGCGATAATTCCAGCCACTCACCTCAGGTAAAACTGCGTTCTCAAAATGAAATCGGCCCCTGCTTCCAACTCGATTACATCTACCAAAGCAGCAACTGCTGAGGCAAAGCGAGTCGAATCGACAAGCCGTGAAAATGGACGCGATGCGTCGCAACCGCGTTCGCTATTGAATTCACCGGTGAAGGCGTTCAGCCCTTTTTCTATGACGCAAACTGCACCACTGGCGACACCGCAGGACTCTCCAGTATCTGCTGATCAAACGTCGAATATCTTAACATCTTCCGCCAGATTATCTCCCCAAGGTGATCTTTTCCTTTCGGGGGCGGCAGCTTCGCAAACGCACCGACTCAATGCCTTGCGGAATTATGGTGACTTCACCTTAGCTTACAACACGGCGGTTCAAGAGCACCTAGAATATTTCTGGTACAACAACGGTTACATCGCATACTCGTTGCGAAAGGGGAACGTGTTTGTGCTTGGCGATCCTGTCGCTAGTGACGAAAATTACCAGCCGTTGATCGACCAATTTTTACAGAAATATCCGCACGCGACCTTTGTTCAAATCTCCTCCAAAACCGCTCATGCATTGACCAAACATCGCTTCTACATCAATGAAATGGGGATTGATACAACGCTGCACCTGAAGGATTATTCCTTCGCTGGTAAAGCGATGGAACGGATTCGCTACGCCAGCAATTGGCTTAAAAAACGCGGCTACCAAATTATCGAAGCCGACTACAAACAGATCCAAGCGGCGGAAGTTCAAGCGGTTTCAGATCAGTGGCGAACGACTCGTCGAGTGCGTCGGCCCGAGATGAGATTCCTGAACCGGCCGATTCGTTTTGCCGACGAATTGGACGTTCGAAAGTTCTTTCTACTGGATCCTGACGGGAAGATTGTATCCTTCTTTTACTTTGATCCGCTTTATCGTGATGGAAAAGTCATTGGATACGCGACGGCCATCAAGCGGCGTCACCATGAGGCTCCCATTTACGCAGAGCAGGGCATCATGCGAATCGCAGTTGAACAATTCATCAGCGAAGGAATGGAAGAAGTTAAGCTAGGGCTGTCTCCGCTGGCTTGGCTTGAAAACAAAACATTTCGTTGCAATCGGATCATGCACTACAGCTTTTGTTATGGATTCAACGCTTGGTGGGTCAATCGGTACTTCTATAACCTCAAGGGCCACGCTCAGTACAAACGTCACTTCAAAGGTGTCGAAACCCCATTACACTATGCTTCACCGGTGCTCTTCAACGATATTCGCATCGCCAGCTTACTCCGCCTAACCGGCGTCTACTAAAAGCCCCTAAGTCCCATGGCGTTTTCGTCGTTGCAAACTTAGCCAGCAAAGATCAAACCAGCCATTGACCTTGATCGTATCCAATCTAGTCCACGACGTCAGCCTGCACGCACCTTAGTGTTCTATCTTACCGCTGGCCCACCCTCTTAAGTGCAATAGGAACCCTTGTCAGGTAGCCAGTTTCGCAATCTTATGTGAGCTGCGCGGGGCATCTAGATGCCAGATCTAACGCGGGCTTTGAGCCCTGGCAAAAATAGGTCAAAGAAAAACACAAGATTTGATCGTGGCGAGCGAAAGGGATAGTCAGTTGCCTGGCAAGCATATCTTGCACGGGATCTGATCAGATGCCCATTAAAAAAACCGCCGAAACTTGCCTGGGTGATCCAAGGTAGGACGTTCATCATGCAATTGTATCTGGGGCAATTGATTGCTAAACTCATTCACGCGTTAATCTCTTTTTCACACTTCAACCTCTTTATTGCATCGACGAAAACAATGGACTTAGTCATTAAAGAATTGTCGAAGACTTATCCTAATGGCGTTCGGGCTCTTCAAGGCGTGAACCTAACCATTGAACCGGGAATGTTTGGGTTGTTAGGGCCCAATGGTGCTGGAAAATCCACCTTGATGCGAACGTTGGCAACGCTGCAACACCCTGATTCGGGTTCGGCTTTTCTTGGCGAAATCGACATCCTGAAAGATCAACAATCGATTCGCGAACTGTTGGGATATTTGCCGCAGGAATTTGGTGCCTACCCTAAAACCAGTGCCGTTCAAATGCTGGACCATATTGCTATTCTCAAGGGTGTCACCAATCGAAAAGAACGTCGCGAACTGGTCGATGCCATGTTGGAACGAGTGAATTTATTTCAACATCGAAAGAAGGCGATCAGCGGTTACTCCGGGGGAATGAGGCAACGATTCGGCATCGCCCAAGCGTTACTGGGTAACCCCAAGTTAGTCATTGTGGACGAACCCACAGCCGGTCTGGATCCAGGTGAACGCAACCGTTTCTACAATCTCCTATCTGAAATCGGTGAAAGTGTCATTGTGATTCTATCCACTCACATTGTGCAAGACGTCAAAGAACTTTGCCACGCGATGGCCATTATCGACCAGGGCAAAGTCTTGTTTTCGGGAGTGCCGCAGGATGCCGAAACTCAGTTGGCGGGCAAGATCTGGCAGAAGTCTATCGAAAAAACGCAACTAACTCAGTTCAATGATAGCTACCAAGTCATTTCAACAAAGCTTGTCGCCGGTCGCCCGCTTATCCACGTCTACAGTGACACGCCACTAGATGATGGGTTCGAAGCAGTTTTGCCTGATCTCGAAGATGTATTTTTCGCCAAGATCAAAAACGTTGCTTAGAACTTCCAACCTGTTTCTTTGCCGTTTCCCAAATATTGTGCCGACGATGTCGACGGGTCACAATCGAAACCGCGAACACCCATCTGACGCGTCTGGGACTGGGTAGAGTTGGCAGCAGACACACCTGAAATTGACTGCTGCCCACGTTTCCCGAACCCACTTCGTCTTCTGCTCTCCTTCAACGGTTGAATTCAATCATGCTTGGTACTTTTTTGAAGTTTGAACTTAGCTTCTGGCTTCGTGGAATGATGGTCTACATCTTTTTTGCCGTGATGACACTTTTGATTTTCGGTGCGATTTCTAGCGACAGTGTTCGGATCGGCAGCGAACTGGGCAACAGCCACCGAAACGCGCCTTTTGTCGTCCAAAATTTCTACGCGATGGCTTCTTTGCTGACGCTATTGATGACCACTGCGTTTGTGAACGCTTCGGCATTAAGAGACTACAGCTACCATACCCACGAACTGATTTTCACCAAGCCCATCAATAAGTTGGGTTACTTCCTGGGGCGATTTCTTGGGTCCAGCCTTGTCGCCATTATCCCAATGTTGGGCGTGTCGGCAGGCGTAATCCTGGGATCGATGATGCCGTGGAACGAACCCAATCAATGGGGACCCAACACATGGCAACCCCATGTTGCCAGCCTACTTATTTTCGCAATACCCAATGCTTTGATCATCTCGGCAGTAATTTTTGCAATCTCACTTTGGCTTCGTTCGACCATCGCTGCGTTTATCGGCGCCATCATTTTCATGATCGGTTATGGCGTTTCTCAATCGATGCTATCCAACTTGGATTACGAAAACATTGCGATCCTGTTAGACCCTTTTGCAATTCGCACCTTCAGTACCGAAACGAAATACTGGACCGTTTCGGATCAAAATTCTTTGTCGGTTTGGCCAACCGGCATGCTGTTGTGGAACCGAATTATCTGGTTATCGGTCAGTGGCGCAGTTTTAGCGTTTGCCTATTCGCGGTTTAGCTTCACCACCACTGCCCGTGGTTCGCGAAAACAATTGCCGGCCCAAACCAAGGAACCAGAATTCCAAACCGCAGCCCAATTGTCGCCCATTCCCAACGTTTCTTTCAACAATCGCGGTTGGGCCGCAGGCTGGATAAAGTTCTGCAGCCAAGTTCACGTTGATTTTTGGGAAACGGTTCGCAGTAATGTTTTCATTGTGGTCATACTGGCTGGCCTGCTGAACACCGTTCCATCACTATTCTTAAACGCTGGCGAGGGCTTTGGAGTGAGCACATTGCCGGTCACTTACGACACGATCAACACCGTGCGAGGATCGTTGTACCTGTTCTTGATTATTGTCATTGTCTTTTATTCTGGAGCCATGGTGTGGAAGGAACGTGAAGCCAAGCTTGCCGAAGTCTACGATGCATTGCCGCATCCAACTTGGATCTCGTACGTTGGCAAGATTGTCGCAGTGTTCCTAATCATCGCAATCGTTCAGTCCGTGGGCATCGCCGCTGGGATCGCATCACAAGCATGGCATGGATACACTCGGTTTCAAATCGGACTGTACCTAACCGAGATGTTGGTCATCGACTACTGTGCCTTGTGCTGTTTGACAGTGTTGGCCTTCTTTTCTCATGTGATTTCACCCAACAAATTTGTCGGTTACTTCGTCTTCATCGTACTAATGCTTGCCAATGCATTTGCCTGGAACCTTTTTAGCATCGAAACCTTGATGTTAAAGTATGGCGAAATTCCCAGCTATATTTACTCGGACATGTTTGAATTCGCTCCCTATCAGGTCAGCCTATTTTGGTTCTTGGCCTACTGGTGCCTCTTCGCAATGATCTTGTCGGTGGTTGCAATCCTTATGTGGCAACGCGGCAATGACGATCGTATGCTCACAAAAATTCGATTCATACCGGGCCGATTCAAGGGCAGTGTTCGCAGTTTCGCGATCCTCGCCACGATGGGCTTTGCCGTTTCTGCAGCTTGGGTTTACCACAACACCATCGTACTAAACAGTTGGACGAACGCCGAGCAACAAAAAGTGACTCGAGCCAAGTACGAAACAGATCTATCCGAGTATCGCGACTTGGCTCAGCCTAGAGTGACCGACATTGTTTACAACATCGACATTTTCCCTGAGCAGCGAAAGTTAATCTTCAAAGGCAGGCAATCGATCAAAAATCAAACCGACCAGCCGATTACCAAACTGTTTCTGAATCTGACGCCCGAGTACGAAACAGAAATTACAATCGAACGTGCGACTCGTATTCAAGAGATCAAAGGGTTACGAGTTGAGATTTATGAATTTCAGCCTCCGTTAGCGGTCGGCGAATCCGTTGAGATGAACTACTGTGTTTCTTACGAAGCTACGGGTTTCGAAAACAGCGTGCGAAATCCTAGCGTCGTTCAGAACGGCACGTTTTTTGACAATCAAATCGCTCCGCAAATCGGCTATCAACGATTGGTTCAATTGCGCAATCGCCGCGATCGCAAAAGACTTGGGTTAAACGAAGAACCTGAAATGATGCCCGCTTTGAACGACAATCCCGCCCAACGACGCGATTCCTACATCAGCAATAACAGCGACTGGGTCAACGTTGAAACCTTTATTAGTACGTCTGAAGATCA
>JBDNHU010000498.1:0-3694 GCA_041688615.1 Mariniblastus sp.
AGAATAGTTGGCAGGCAGCGCCGTAGAGAAGTACAGCAACGGCAATAGTCATTAAGGATTCGATAAAACGACTGGAGCCAACGATAGCATTTAGTAAATACAGGATCACCATAGGCAATGCTAAAAACAGCGCCTTCGAAATCATTGACCACGTTACTGGTAAAAACTGGTCAATTACTCCAGGTTCGTTTGCAGAAACGTCAATGCCGAACCCGTCCCATCTCGTCAGTAGCTCGCCTGCGCGGTAGCTCGATATAGGTTGAAGGCGTGCGCTGTCGTAAATGATAAACCGCCCATCTGCCATTCCAAGAAACAAGACCCAATGCCCGCCACAAGAATTTCCAACGTGTTTGATGAAATGCAGCAACATAGGATTTGTTGCGGCACGTAGACTTGCTGGTGTCAATTGCCGGTGTTCAGTACTGTAAAGATTGTTGTCTGAAAGCCGTGACTTTAGATGCCTTGACGATGAGCCAGTGTCTTCATCGACGTATTGAGGTTTAAGATAATTGGAAATCTGAGGATCGAGGCCCAATGACAGTGCAGCTGTATAAGCAGACATGATGCCACAGGTCACCTGGGACCTGTCGGCTTCCTTTGAGACAGCGACTTGCTCGACACCTGAGGCGTGTTTGAGTGAACCAAAGGTACCCAGGAAAAATAATAGCCACGCGACCCGTACAATCATTTTCGCACCTGCAGAGATATTCCAGCTAAGTCGTTTGAATGTGTCGTCTAATCCAAAGGACCAAGCAGACTCCTGTTACTGCGACCCCAACCAAAGTTAGCCAGAAGAAAACGTTGCCACTCGCGCTTTCATTAGCTCGGAATTTAGCCGCTTCTTTAGAAACAATAATTGACTCGGAAACAGACCGTGTTAACTGGCCATCCTGAAGGATATAAGAGAGCCCTCCCCCATTACGGACTTTTACCTCTGTTCCGTCTTCGATACCATAATCTGTTAGCGATTTTTGGAGCGAAGTTGAATCTGGTGAATCGCCCACTGTAACACAATTAGCGTTAATTTCAGTGTTCGTGTTCCTTGACGGATCGGGAAACTTAGAGCTTATGGAAATCGAATCGATAGTGCGAATCCAGCACGCCCCATCTTTATCCATCAAGCTAATGCCAGAAATGGTGCGTACTTGCGACTGACAGTCAAGAGTCGTGGGAATCTGCGCCCCTTCCCGGATGGAGGCAACTTCAACCAAACTAGGCTTGTCACTGTTTACGGAGAACTTGAAAAGATGTTTACCTAGCGTGCGAGAATCGCATTCGACCGAAACAAGATCGTCGCTCCTCGAAATTTTGGCAGATGTCTTACTCCTTGACAAAATGTCGGCCCAGGTCAAACCGCTTACAGCGTCAACAGCGAAGATCGGCGATGCTCCAGCCAGTACCCGCCCAGTTAATTCGTCTTCCGTGTACTCGGTGTCGAACAAAGTGCCACTGTGTACAACTTTATTTCTTCTGGAGGAATCATCTCCGTCTTTCCAAGATTTTCCGACCCCTAAAAAGCCGTTCTTTAAGAGGACTTGGACCATGGTTTGATGAAAATTGAGGCCACGGCTCTCCCTGGTCATTTCCGTAAAGTTCGCTACGACTCCTGTTGCACCGAACGTTACATGATGAGTCCAAGAGATTCCGTTAGTCGATTCAGACTGAATAACTGCCGTCTTACCGTAAAAGGCTTGATTCAAATCTCTCAAATGAGTTATGTATTCCTGAACCTCATCAGCATTGCAAAGTTTAGTGCCTAAAAAAGTTGCTAGAATTGCGAAAAAGAAAGAAAGGAGCATTGACAAGAGGAATGGTTTCACGGCATTTTCCCACTATGACGGAAATTGAAAATGGCTGTAAGCTAGAGTGGGTTTGCACACGGAACTGGAGTGCACCTTGGAAATGTGTCTTTGTACAAGGTTGCTTTCTCACAGGGGTTCCCTTCTGTGTCAACGTTTTCACACGACCAATCCCCAAGTACAGGTGCTGGGTTAACATTCAATACGTCACCTGTTATGCAATAGCCTTCACTGAATTCTTCAGTATATTCGTATTGTGAGCAGTCGAAATTACCTGGGCAAAACTCGTCATCGAAAAAGCGAGTGCAGTCGACTCCTCCCACGGGTGTGTTCGAATTAAGAGAGTCGGAAAAGGTAACTGCACAAACCGCAACAAACAAGGACAATAGAGGCAAAGCGTTCATTGGAATTTCCAAATCGTGACAGAATGAATTTTGGATTTATGTGAATTTGATAGATCCTGGTTTCCGATTATATGGGTTGGCCTCGCCCGTAACAAGGGAAAAGCAAAAATAAAGTTTTCTCCATCTTCATCGAGGATCCGGGGTTCTAGCTTCTCGAGTCGAAAGGGAGATCACTTTAATTTGCTCCCCTTTTCTAAAAACCTATCCGAAAACTAAACGTCCGCTAGCAATGGGCGTCAATTAGGTTTTCGGATAGGTTCTAAAATCGGGAGTAATGTTTAAGTTGAACCGCCAGGATATAACGTGCTTTCAGGGATGGAACCAAATTTTATTATCCAGGCATTCATCTCGGACGCTCCCAGTGTGCGACTCGATAACGCATTGGTTTCATCAGGCGATTGCAGTTCAGATTGCTATTAGGCTCACTGATTCTGAAACTTAGAATTGAATTTCGGTTCGTTGTCGACGAGGATCGTTTCCGGCAAAATGCTGGCCACGGAAGCGGCTCTCCAGTCGTCGAGTCCGTCGTCCCAATTGGCGCGCTCATTACGACTTTGCCAAACCACTCGCCGCAGTTTGGCCCCCCCGGTTTTCCTAAACCTAAGGCTGGTACACTCGTGTTGCAGTCATCTTTCAACCGTCAAGAAGAAGCAATTGTAGTGGCGGGCAGATCAAAGGGGTCAGCGACGGTCTTGACTTTGGTCAATAGCAGATTGCAAAATCGTTTTGGAATTCCTTTTTGTGATGGTGGTGTGTGGTCAGGGGCCAGCCCCCGAACCCCCGAGAGGTTCTTGGGATGGCGAAGGGTGTTCAATGATGTTTTGTTGTCGCGGTCTTGAAGTCCGACGATCCTGGAATGGCTCTATGAAACGCGGGCAGGCTCTGTGGAGACACGGGCCTGCCAGGGATAGCTGAGTCGATAGTGGGTCAATGACGTCCTCTGCGAGCGTTTGAGTTGGAGACGATTCAGACGCTCGCTTTGTTTTGCCACAGTTGGTTTGTTTTGATCAAGAGATTGATGATCGTGATGAGCTTTCGCATGCACGCGACAATGGCGACCTTAGACTCTTTGCCTTGCGATTTCAGGTGAGCGTAGAACGCTTTGATGGCCGGGTTGTGACCAATGGCGACGACCGTCGACATGTACAGCACGCGTCGTACTTGGCCGCGTCCAGCGCCAATGAATCGCTTGCCAGACTTCTTGCCAGAATCACGATTGATGGGTGCAACTCCCACGAGTTTGGCGACCTCACCTCGATTGAGCTTTCCAAGCTCTGGCAGCTCAGCGAGAATCGTCGAGATCATGACTGGACCGACACCCTTAACCGATTCCAATATCTCGATCACACGCTGGTTCGCCTTGTCCGCCGCGAGCATCTTAGCAAGTTGCGAATCAATGCTTTTCACCTGCTTTTTAAGCACTTCGGAGAAGCCAAAGGGCGGAGAAGCCAAAGGGGTCAGGGTGCGCCGGGATAAAACCGGTTTTGGATA
>JBDNHU010000499.1:0-9935 GCA_041688615.1 Mariniblastus sp.
CAGGTTTTTTGCTTAGTAGGTTTGTGAGCGATCCTTCACAAGTTACAATGAGCAGCACAACGTACTTGGCCCTCTCGGCTGGGTCGGAAATTCAGTCTGTGAACGGATAAAAGCAATCTAATGCAAGAATTGAAGATCTTCAGCGGTCGCGCGAACCAGAAATTGGCTCGTGACATTTGCGGATTCCTGAATTTGGAATTGGGGGATTGCACGCTTTCGACGTTCCCCGACGGAGAATTTCATTGCAAAATTGAAGACGTTCGCGGCCGAGACGTTTTTCTAGTCCAACCCACTTGCCCACCGGTTAACGATACGCTTCTGGAATTGCTGATCATGATTGACACTTGCAAGCGGGCAAGTGCGAAACAGATCACGGCGGTTGTTCCCTATTACGGCTACGCTCGGCAAGATCGCAAAGACGAAGGTCGCGTGCCGATTACTGCAAAATTGGTCGCCAATTTGATCACTCGTGCGGGGGCCGATCGAGTCCTGGCGATGGACTTACATGCGGCACAAATTCAAGGTTTCTTTGATGTGCCGGTTGACCACCTGTACGCGTCCAAAGTCCTTAATGATCACTTTCGAACCTTCGACTTTCCACCCGACGATTTAGTCATCGTGGCTCCGGATGAAGGCAGCATAAAGCGAGCCGTGGGGCACGCCAAACGCTTAGGTGGATCGATTGCGATCATTGATAAACGACGAAGCAATGCTTACGAAACCAAGCAAGAGAACCTGATTGGCGGATCCGTCGAGGGCAAAGTTTGCTTGATGTTCGACGATATGATTTCGACAGCCGGTTCGATTTGCGGAGCTGTGCGGTTAGTTCGCGAAAAGGGAGCCAAAGAAATCCACGTTGCGGCCACTCATGGTCTGTTTGCTGGAAACGCAGTGGAACGACTTAACGATGCCAAAGTGGATAGTGTGGTGATTACGGACAGTATTCCTGTACGAGAGAATTGCAATATTAACAATTTGAAGGTGCTGTCGGTCGCCCATATGCTAGGTGAAGCCATTCGTCGTATCCATCAGTGCCAGTCCATTAGCGCCATGTTTAACTCCAAGCCATAGCATGTTTAACTTCAAGCTATCGCATGTTTAACTTCAAGCTATCGCATGTTTAACTTCAAGCTATCGCCTTGGAGTTCCGTTGGGATCTGAAGGGAGTCGGCAGGAGGCGTTCCAACGTCCGCGAATCCCAAGAATCGTGGTTCGTCCGACTTAGAAGCCATCTCTGACGGTTGGGCCGATTCGATAAATGAACGCTTTGCTGCCACTCTTCCCTTGCGTTGATGCTTAGTTGCGTTGATGCAGGGAAACGAATTTGATTTTCCTGCTTCGATAAAGGCTGGACACGTTTTGGGAAATTCAAAAAGAAAGAAGCCCGCCGCCAAATCTCAAGGCGGAAGTGTCAGCGATGCGGACACAGGTCTTCAAGCGGACACAGGTCTTCAAGCGGACAAGGGTCTTCAGGCAGGTGAGGGTCTTCAGGCAGGCGAGGGGAGTTACTCGGCTTCAAACGATTCTGCAGCCAATCTTGCATCTGTCGCCAAAAAAAGACAGCGGACCCAGTCGTCCATTTCTGTGCCGAAATTGGCGGGTGTTCCGGGTTGGGTTTGGTGTTTGGTTAGTTGTGTTTGCTTGTGTGGATCCTTGCCACCCATCGGTTTGTGGGCTCTGGTATTTGTGGGCCCTGTCGGGTTAATTGTTGTTGCTAACTTGCCACGCGGTAGTGTCAGCTTAAAGCTGGTTTGGCTATTGGCGGTCTGTCATTGGCTGGTCACTTTCCACTTCTTGCGCTTACCACACTGGGCGGGTTGGTTGGGATGGGTGCTGATCGCCAGTTATTTCGCTTGTTACGACACTGCCTTTGTTTCGATCACTCGTCGCTTGGTGCAATATCCCAATTGGATATTGGCGACTATGGTTCGTCTGTTGGCCCCAGCCTTCGTATGGGTCAGTCTGGAAGCGATTCGGTCTTATTTGTTGTCCGGGTTCCCGATCGGTTTATTGGGGCATGCACTTTACCAGCAACCTACGTTGATCCAGTCCGCTGACATTGCAGGCGAGTTAACGGTTTCGTTTCTGCTTGTGCTGGTTGCCACGGGGCTGGCAGGGTTGCTGTTTGCGCTGGTCGCACCCAGACCCTTGCGAGCCTTATTGACAGAATCGCCATTGAACCAAGTACCAACGATTCACATACCAGGTGGAATAGCATCTGGTTTGGTGTTGCTGGTAGGTTTGGGATTCATGATCGGTTACGGAAGCTACTGCAACGGTAGGTTCGTGCAGGATAGTGTTGAAAACGCAACGAAAATTGCGTTGATCCAAGGATCGCAAGATGTGCAGTTCGGACTGACCGCTGAACAGTCTAGGACGCAGACGCAAGAGTCTTATCAGCAACATCTAGAATTGACCGTCCAGGCTCGGCAACAGCATCCGGATCTTGGTGTAGTCGTGTGGCCCGAGTCGATGTTTCCGTTCCCAGACATTTTGCCCTTCAACCCAGAGAAGTATACACAAGCAGCGGGTGAAGGCACTGGGTTGTCAGCTAGGCAGTTGCTTAGCATTGGGCAGGAGATTCAATTTCGAGTCATCGAGAGTACAGGGACGGGGATTCAAGAACAGTTTCCTTTTCGTACAAGCGTTCCGCTACTTGCAGGGGTTCATTCTTACGATCCAGAAAAGGACGATGACTACAATGCAGTGGTGTATTTCGACAGTTTTGGACAAGTCAATGGTCGCTACTTCAAATCGCACCTTGTTCCCTTTGGTGAATACCTGCCGTTAGGGGAGATGTTTCCGCAACTGTACCAACTGGCTCCTATTCCGCGAGGGCTATCCAAGGGTTCGGGCGTTCAAGCAATGAATGTGGATGGAAAAATTTTACTTCCAACGATTTGTTATGAAAGTGTGATCGGCCGCCATGTTCGCTCCTACATTCTAGATGTCGCCGATCGTTCAACCGGCGAAAGAGTGGCGGTCAGACGCGAAAAAGAAAGCGATTCCCAGAGGGCGCCGTTCGACGCCTTGTTGAATGTTAGCAACGACGGTTGGTTCTGGGGGTCAAGTGCGTTAGATTTGCACTTGGCCAGCAACGTATTTCGCTCGGTCGAAAATCGCTGTGCACATTTGATAGCCAGCAATACCGGCATTTCAGCTCATATCGATGCCAACGGTGTTATTCTTCAGCAAGCACCCAAACGCAAGGCCAAGATTGTGATCGCAAGCATTGGGCAGCGGCCGTTGGAATGGAAACCACTTTGGTGGACCTTAGGCGCCTGGCCCTGGTTGGCGACAACTCTGTTAACATTTGTGATGCTCGGTAAGACTTTCGCATCCAAATCGCGATGACCTGTGCGAACCCAGAAATGTGATGTCCCGCGAAGCCAATCGCATCATGCCTAGAGTACGCAATATGCACGTTGCGGTTCTGCCCGTCGGGCAAGTTTGACAAGCAGTTGATTGGAGTCGCTTATTGATTCTAACGCACAGTGATCAAACCCTATTGAGGATCCCTGCATGGAAGCCAACACAAATCCGGCGAGGCTTCCGAAACGGACCCTAATGGTATGTTCTAATTGAGATTACTAATGGAGATCTTAGCGAAAGTTGTCCCTAGCTTCAGAGGTTTGTGGCGAGTCCGAAACTCTTGAAGAGTTTCGTTTTTGGTAAACTTGCGTTGGACAGAGAACAATTCATCTACTTTTCTGCGGCCTCCAATGCCTCAATCTCTTTTCTTACTTCTTCGGCCTCTGCCGTCAGCAAGTCACTCTGTTTTCGGTTACTGTGCGACGCCTTGTAAGCTTCGTCCAACAAACGAGCGTGCTTTTGTTCCAGTTTTTGTTTCTTCGACTTGCCAAAACCAAACATTGTGTACTCCATCGTAATAGCCCACTTGATTAAACCATGGAAACCGATAGCAAATCCCGATGTTAACCCAATTGGGACAATTCAAATCAAGTTAAGACTTTGCCGCTGTTTACAACTGGCGATACATATAAGTTGTGCTGCACGATTCTCCGTTGGGCCATAGGGCAAAGTTTGGAATCTCGCCAGAACGCTGCCAGCCCAATTTGGCATAAAGGTGTTGCGCGGGGCTTCCAGTCTCTGTGTCCAAGACTAGTAAAGTTCGACCAGCCGAAGCGGCCTCCTGTTGGATGGCGACCATCAAAGCAGCTCCTAGGCCTTGTTTGCGAGCTGAACGCAGTACTAACATCTTGGAGACATCAGCGCGATGAGGTTGATTTTCGGGAAGATCCAACATTAACGAAACCGTGCCGATAATCGAACCCGAATCCTTGGCGACCGCTACCAAGATCACTCGGCCGGCATTTTGAACACTCTGCAGCGCCGTCAGCCAATATCGGTCCGCTTTTTGTCGATCAAGCGGATGCATGTAACCGACAGACGCGCCGCCTGCCACGCAATCGATCAATAAATCCGCCAAGCCCACCGCCAATTCCGTTGAGTCTTGTTTAAGATTTTCGATTCGATTGATCGAATACTCAATTTGCATTTTCCATCCTATCGCTGCAGTAACTGTCACCAAAAAAATCCCAACCGATCTAAGTACTGCTTCGCCATTGTTGGAACCGGTTGGGAATGGTCTCAAAAGTCATTTTCCGAATGCGAAAGTAGCCGTAGGACCGTAATCCGTCTGGTTGTGCGGGACGAGACGATTTGCGTCCTTCGGCTAAACGCATAACTTAATTGCGTCCGATCCGTTGAAGACCCTAAACAATCAATGCCGCCGCTGAAAACAGTGCCATGCATTACAAATTTTTTATTATGAGCGGATTGGACTGTCGTCCCAAGGTTTTGTTGCAAGTGATTCGGTGAATCGCCGACGGTGTCGTTTTCGAATGCAGGCGTGGAAAAAATTCGTGGTCTGAGTATTTTTACCGAATGGGAAGGACGACGGTTTGTTGTTTCTTGGCAGCTTCATAGATCGCCAGAATAACTTCGACGCTGTGTCGTCCCTCGAGTCCGTCGATCAGTGGTTGCGTGCCATTCTGGATCGCGGAGATGACGTCGTTGAATTGAGCGGTGTGGCCATGATGGCCGATGGCCGAAGGGTCGCTAGCCCCGCCTCCTGTTTTTGTTTTGCCCGTCAATTCTTCTAAGATGCTGGCGTCTAAATCGTCTGATTTATCAAAGGTCCACATCTTGATATCTTCTTCTTCGATCACTGCCGATCCCTGCGAGCCATGGACTTCGATCCGTTTAAGCATGCCTGGAAACGCGGCGGTGGTTGCTTGAATGACTCCCAAAGCACCGTTCGCGAATTGCAGACTGGCGGTCGCGACGTCTTCTACTTCGATTCGATCGTGGGCCAAAGTGGCGGTCTGTGCCGAAAGTTGCCTGACCGGACCCATCAGCCACAAGAGCAAGTCCACACTGTGAATCGCTTGGTTCATCAACGCGCCGCCGCCGTCTAGATCCCAAGTCCCGCGCCAGGCCCCGCTGTCATAATAGGCTTGAGTTCGAAACCACTTCACATAGGCGTCACCCAGGGTAAGCGTGCCGAATCGGCCACCGCTGATTGCTTTCTTTAAGTGTTGCGAGGCCTTATGGAATCGTGATGGAAAAATGGTTGAAAGAACCACGTTGTTGTCTTGGCAAGCGCGAATGATTTTGTCGCAGCGCTCCAAAGTGATTTCCAAAGGCTTTTCGATGATTACATGTTTACCGGCTTGGGCGGCGATGATTGCCGGTTCCAGGTGAGCACCACTGGGTGTGCAAATCGACACCAAATCGATGTCAGGGTCCTGGCACATAGATTGGACAGATGAATAAGACTTGCCAGGAACTACTGCCAAAAACGCATCCGTGCTCTCCTGGCGTCGGCTGGTTGCGCCTATAAAGTCAGCCCCCACTGCATCAGCGATGGCCTTGGCGTGAAACTTGGCAATCATTCCGCATCCGACGATCCCAACACCTAAACTCACGTGTCTGTCTCCCAAAAAGTTTCTTGTCGCCATCAATGCAGCGGCTGGACAATGGATTTCGAGCAATTATTTGCAATGTCGATTCATACAAGCTCAGTGTTATTTGAACATAAGTTGAGAACTCAAGGAAAACGAATTCAGAAGGATGTGAATCAAAATGCACACGCTAATATTACCCGTGGTTTTGTATAGGAATCCAAGGCCCATCGCCAAAAAGTACAAGCTAATTGGCGCGGCGCCCTGTCCAGCGTGCGCAAAGGCAAACAGTAGCGAACTGAAGACGATAGGTCCCCAAAAGACGGTTGAATCAAGCGTGGGCTTGGGCCGCTTGGTTGGTGGGTCTTGATTGGCGACCTCGGCCGCGGCGGCCAGTCCCAGATTCTGGGCGACCGAAACCCGGAGGGGGCCCAGAACGATTCGATAGAAGTTTCCACGACGTCGCAACCATTGTTCGGCGAAGCCCTGCAAAATGACTCGGAAGCCAAATTCTTCTACGATTGGCACAATCAATGCCGTTTGAAAAAAAATCACGGCGACCCAATCCCAACGTCCCAGATCTCTCAATTCTTGAATTTGATTGATGGTGTTGTGCTGGTACACGATCCATGTCGAAAGCACTAGATGAATCAACAAAACAGCGGGTACCAATAGAAAAAAACCTAGGATCGCAAAGCGAACGGTTTGGATGAACTTGCCCGAAGTCAAGGCTCCCAGGCCCCACATACTGGGCTTGGATCCGTAGCACCATTGGCTAAGCTTCACAATCAAAAGAATGACGGCAAGGGACGTGATGCCAGAGAGTACCATCCGCCACGGACTGGATGAGACGATACCGTCGACGGTGGTTTTAGTGGAAGGCTGTGACTTTGATTGTGACGGTGTGGCGATGCCGGTGTTGTCTGTTTGCGAATTTTCGGAAGGGTTTACTGTGCCGGGCGCCTCAACGTTGTCTACTGTGGATGCATTTGGCGGTGGTTGGGATTGGGCAGAGGTCGAATCTGTGGACCGAGTTAATAGCATGGAAAAGACGGCAATATTGGCAATGCCAATCAGGAACAACAGGCCAATATCCAACGTTGGGTTCTTTAAGAAAGCTTTGTCGCCTGCTGTGTACCACCAGCGCTGAAACGTAGGAAGTTGAAACAGGACAAAGCACCAAGCTGCTACCGACAGCAAGACAAGGCCCAATAACAAAGTGAGTTCGGTCATTGCGATTTAGTAGACTTTTTGGAAGGATTTCTTAGGATTCATCCCGAAATGAATGTCACGGCGCGGAACCGGTGGTCTCGCAAAGCCGCTAGGCTTCCGCCCTGACGATTGAAGGCAAATCGGAAACTTGTGTGCGAGGACTGTTCCCTTGTTGAAGTGATCGCTGCTTATAAATTACCACGTCAATACTGGCGTGAGTGTTTAACCGATTATTGACTTGCTGCAAGTCAACGGGTGCCCTCTTCGCCCGCCTTTTCCAACCAACTGCCGCTGATGCGGTCTTGCCCGGGTCTGCTTTGCGTAGTGGACGCAGTGGCGAAGTGAGGCGTACCAGGCTACTAAATGGACTTGGATTTTGCAAACTTTGCGGCAGCCAAGACGTAGTCCCAACCCGAGGAAACCGTGGTGTAGACCGAGCCCCAGACACTGGCCACGATCACGATTTTCACCAGCAGCGGAACCAAGCCAAGATCGTAAGTTAACTGGCCAGTGGTTGGATCTCCAACGGCGCTAAGTGCCAAGGCTACCAAGCAAGAGCCGATTGCAAAGCACTGAAATAGCATCTTAAGCTTCCCCGCGAATGAGGCCGAGAAATCCCCGCCCGCCGCTTCGATTGCCGAACGAAGCGCTGTGACTAACAATTCGCGGGCTACGACCACAACCGCCATCCAGGGCATAATGCGGAAGTACCAGGGCCAGCCAGTTGAAAACATAATGGCGGCTACTTGGATGAACGTACCACAAATGATGACTTTGTCACAAAATGGATCTAGGATGCGTCCTAATTGCGTGACCTGATTGTATTTTCTGGCGTACCAGCCATCCAACCAATCGGTGCCAACTGCGATTACAAACAAGGTAAATGCAGGCCAGTAGTAACCCACTTCGATCATGCCAAACACAACCCAAGCCATTGCCAAACGGATCGAAGAGAGCGTGTTGGGGACGTTCCAGATGTTCCGTGACGGATCGTGGGTAGATTTTTCGTCAGGCATCGCGGTTTCGCTAGTCCAAGAATTCTGAGATTTGATTCGGTCAACGCCGACCTATTATAGGGCGGCCGCCACTAGGTCATAGCCGGCGGTTTGCACGATTTCACAATCGGCCAATTGTCCTGCCTCTAGTGGTCCGCCGGTTTCGGTCACGTAAACCATCGCATCCACATCAGGCGCATCGGCAAAGCTTCTGCCCAACCAGACTCCCGGTTGATCTGGCGCCGCGGCGTCAATAATGATTTTCTGCTGGGTGCCGACCAACGACTTGGCGAACGCGAACGACGACACTTGTTGGATTTGCATCAACGCTTCTTGGCGACGCAGAGCGATGGCTTCGTCCACCAAACTGGGCAAGCGAGCGGCAGGGGTGTCGTGTTCCAGGGAGTAGGTGAACACTCCAGCTCGTTCAAATTGTTGCTGTTCAATGAACTGGGCAAGTTCGTGGAATTGCTCTTCGGTCTCGCCAGGAAATCCTGAGATAAACGTGGTGCGAATCGCCAAGCCTGGAACCGCGCTTCGCATGTCCCCCAACAGATCTTCAATCTGCGATTTGTTGACTCGTCTGGCCATCCGCCGCAACATAAGGTCGTTGGCATGTTGCAATGGAATATCCACGTACGGCAAAATCCGCTCCGCGCCCGCCATCACATCCAACAATGATTTGTCGATGTACATTGGGTAGTAATACATCAAACGAATCCACTGGATACCTTGGACTTCGTTCAATTTTTCTAACAAGTCAGTAAGTCGGGGTTTTCCGTACAGATCCAACCCGTAATAAGTGGTGTCTTGAGCGACGATGATAATTTCCTTAACGCCCGTATCCGCCAACTGCTGGGCTTCTGCCACGATATCTTCAATGGGCTTACTCGCGTGGCGACCTCGCATTTTTGGAATCGCACAAAACGTACATAAGCGGTCGCAACCTTCGGAAATCTTCAAATACGCAAAATGCCTGGGGGTAATTCGCATACGGTGATTGTCTGCCAAGGCCCGGATTGGGGCAGGGCGAAAAACGTTTCGCTGTTCGGCCAAATTGCCCAGAATGCGATCGGCGATGCGAGTCACCTCGTCCCGGCCAAAAACACCGATCAGGGCATCGATTTCAGGACGTTCTTCCAAAATTGCTTCGCGCTGTCGTTCGGCCAAGCAACCGGTAACCATTACGCCCTTGATAATTCCCTTTCGTTTCTTCTCCAGCATTTCATCGATCACCGCGAAGCTTTCGGCCCGAGCCCGATCAATGAAGCCACACGTATTGATGACGACAAAGTCACTCTTGTTCGTGTCGGAAATCAGTTCATATCCATCTTCAGACAGAAGACCCAGCATTTGTTCGCTGTCTACCGTATTTTTGGGGCACCCCAAGGAAACAAAAGAGAAGCTTCCCTTGGCTGCGTTTCCAGACGGCTTGGCCGGCAGTGCAGCAGTGACTTTGCCTTCGGAGTTGACTTCTAGGATAGGTAGAGTTCGTAGGTTCATTCGTAGTAAATTCGGGGGATATTCGAAGGTGACTTATAGATTGCCGCAGCAAGGCGCTAACCGCCAGCACTGCAATGTCACATGGTACCCGTTCCCGGGCGAAAATGGAAACCACCAATCTCGCAGATCCTGGTTTCATTAGCCAAAAATCCGCTTTCTGATCGAAAAAAGCATTCCTACGACGATTGCCGCCAGCACTAACGGCTTTTGAGGACGAATCATTTTGACCGATGCAAGGCCGATTTCTACCAAAACCGCCAAAACTGGTAACTTCGCTAAATTCGGAACCCCAGTCTGG
>JBDNHU010000500.1:0-4685 GCA_041688615.1 Mariniblastus sp.
ACTTTGCGTCGGGCTGGTATCGATCATATGCTACTGGACACCGATCAACCAATCGCTCACCGCTTACGTGACTTCTTCAAGTCGCGCGGATTGTTGGGAAAAGGAGCAAGATAAATGGCACACCCAAGACCACCTAGCCCAAAGAATCCAGTTGCACCGGACACCTTAGATCGCCCGTGTCCATTGGGAGACTCGATTTCGTGCCAGGACAGCGGCGACATTTCAACAGTGCGATGGGTACACAAATTGATTCCATTGTTGGTTGCGTTGGTTGCGTTGGTTTCGTTGGTTGCGTTGCAGCCTTGTGAAATCTCGCTGGCGCATACTGCATTATCTTTACAGACAGCCCATTCTTCGCAAACGTTGAACAACAATCGATCTACGTCTGCTGAAATCCCAACCGTGGGTATGACCGGCGTGGTCAAAGGTTTGACTTTGGGCGGTTCAGAACTGGTTGCCAAGGAATTGAACCCAGAAGACAAGATGGTCGTTCGAATCGCCCAGAACCAACCGCATGGCGAACTACGCCGTTATCAACTGGAATATTGGGGCATGGAACCTGGCCAGTATGATCTGCGGGACTATTTGAAGCGCATCGACGGGAGTGATCTTTCGGATGTCGATCCCATCTTGGTCAATATTAATTCGGTGGTGGTGACCGATAACGGCATGTTAAACGACCTAGTAGCGGGCAAGACTCCTACGGTTGGCGGTTATCGTTTGTTGGCTGGATTGGCGATCATCGTCTGGGTCATTGGCGGCATTTTGATCTTGACCTACGGCCGAAAGAAAAGGTCGAAGTCTGGCAGCACGCAAACTCTTCGTTCGGTGACCTGGGCAGAAAAACTGCGTCCCTTATTGGAACAATCCCAATCCGGCCAAATATCGGCCCCCGAACAGGCTGAACTGGAGCGATTATTGGTTACGTTTTGGCGTGACAAATTAGATTTGAATCAAGTTAGTGCCAGCCAAGCGATTGACAAAATGAAACTGGATCCGACCGCCGGGCGGCTAATTTCACAATTGGAAAATTGGTTGCATAGTCCGACACCAAATAAGGACGTAGACATCAACGAACTGTTGAAACCGTACGATCAAAAATTCCTGGGTGAAACCGCAGCCTAGCCGTGGTAACCACCAACTTGGGTGCGTTGGACTGGCACAGGGTATTGGATTGGCACAGGGTATTGGACTGGGGCAGCCTGCCACATGATCGCCGTAAGAAGGTTTGCCTTTTGAAGTTACCACCTAACATGCTGATTCGTCGCAACTTATTTCCTGAAGAATATACGATCTGATGATCCCATCCTTTAGATTTCCATGGCTGTTATTACTGATTGTGGTGCCTGTCGCCATTATGGCGTGGCATGTGATGCGTGATGATCGCCGAATCATTATTCCGGTGGACCATGCGGGTAACCGACATGGATACTTGATACGAACGCTGCTAACTTTCTTTGAATGGATGACGCCAATCGCCTTAGCTATTGCGATTATCATTTTGGCTGGTCCGACAACACTGTCTGAACCGCAGGCCGAACGAAATCTAACCAATATTGAATTTTGTGTCGATGTTTCTGGAAGCATGACCGCTCAGATGGGCGAGGGCACTAGGTATGATGCCTCGATGGCCGCGATCAAACAATTCGTGGACACCAGAAAAGGCGACGCCTTTGGTTTGACCTTCTTTGGGAACGAAGTGTTACACTGGGTCCCTGTGACTAAAGATACGTCGGCGATTACGTGTGCGATTCCGTTTATGGATCCCAAACTTCCCACACACCCACCCTGGTTGGGCGGCACAGAAATTGGCAAGGCGTTAAGGGCTTGTCGAAAAAGACTGATCCAACAAGAGGAAGGAGACCGCATGATTGTGCTGGTTTCCGACGGCTACAGTTCAGACTTGTCGGGCGGTAATGACATGTTGATCGCTCAAGAGTTAAGTAACGATGGTATCACGGTGTTTTCGATTCATGTGGCCGAGGGCGAAGCACCGGGTGAGGTAGCCAACCTTGCAATTGGAACCGGTGGCGAAGTTTTTCCGACCAGTGATCCTGACGCATTGGAAGTGATCTTCAAGCGAATTGACCAGATGAAACCGGCGACGATGAAAAATACAACCGTCAGCACGTTGGACTACTACGAACCCTTTGCCTACGTTGGTTTGACGGTAATTGGGTTGGCTATTTTCGCCTCGTTTGGCTTGAGGTACACGCCATGGTAGATCTCTATCATGCGGCAATGTGGAACGTCTTGGCCCAAGCGGTAACGGAAATCAGTTCAAGCCCGCTGCCAACTAACGCCAGTTTGCTTCCCGAATTGACGTCCGCCGGTGCCATCGTTTTGATGCTATTGGCCGAATCGCTGCATTACTTACGGGTGCGCCGACTTTCGGCATTGGCCTTTGGCTTTGGACGCGGGCCTTCGCCGCTGGGTTACGTCGCGCCCGTCCTTCGGACACTCGCAATCGGGGCGATCACTTGGGGGTTGGTCACTCTGTTGTACATGCCAGCCAAAATTCATAAGGCCCAGTCACTGGATGAAGAACTTAGAAAGCATGTGGTTGTGCTTTTGGACGTTTCGCCCAGTATGCGATTGGAAGACGCGGGTGTTGATGGAAATCAGCAGAGATTGAAACGCGGATGGATTGTCTTGCGGGACTTCTTCAAGCGAGTGCCGATACAACAGTACCGGGTTAGCGTTGTTGCCTTTTACAATGGTGCCATTCCCGTTGTCATTGACACGAGTGATGTGGCGGTTTTTGAGAACATCATGAATGACCTGCCTATGCACCATGCGTTTGCCACCGGAAAGACGGATCTTTTCGCTGGCTTGGAAGAGGTTGCAAAGATCACCAAACCATGGCGTCCCCAAAGCACCAGCGTGCTGGTGCTGTCTGACGGCGACACGATCCCAGGAAAGGGTTTGCCCAAAATGCCTGCGTCGGTCGTTGACGTGGTGGTGATTGGGGTTGGAGACGACAACCGTGGCACGTTCATCAATGGGGCACAATCCCGGCAGGACGTTTCAACTTTGAAGCAATTGGCGGTTCGACTGAGCGGCACGTACATCAATGGCAACACGAACCCGCTGTCTGGCAAAGTGTTAGGCATGCTGCTTAGCACCAGCGAAAGTTCACTATTGGATCGGTTAAGCTTGCGAGAATTCGCATTGTGGGCGATTGGAATTGGTAGTAGCGTTTTGGCGTCGCTTCCCATGCTATTGCACTATTTTGGCACCACTTGGAATCCTGGGGTCAGGAAAACCATAGCGACCGCTTAAGTTACGGGCTGTTAGAAGTCACGGGCTGACAAAATTCTCGGGCGGGCAAAGGGTTCCGCGAACTGCAACGGCCAAAGCCCCTATTTCTCCGCAGGTTCGCTAGACCTTGTTGTGCCGGTCGTGAATTGGGGTGGAAAGCTGTTAGAATTCGTTGGGGAGACTTAACTTTGGGCAAAAATCCAGCAATAGAAACATCAGCTTGGGCTGAATAACTTGGCATCGCGCTGCAGAAAATGTTAAGGTAATGGTTGTTAAATCGATCCAATGATGCAAGTCCGTTGTACCACTGAGAATCGGTCATTGCCAAATGTAGAGCAGGAACCATGCTTGGACTGGGACTCGGTCAGGCCGATTCTACCGTCGAGACGATTGGATTTGGAGAACCCAAAATTGACTTAAGGCCGATGATTCCGAAGCTGGAATTTTGAAGTCGAGCATTTCTGGGTTGGGCATTTATTATTAAGGAGATTAGACCGTGATACGAGCGTTAGGCTTAGTCGCCTGGTGTTTAGTGTTGGTGCTTATGGGCGCTTATCACTATGGACCAGGTCAGAATCAAATGCGGTTGGATGATGCGGGCAATTTAATCCGCGCAGCCAACGTGCATTTGAAAAATGAACAGTGGGAACCTGCTGCCGACTTGTTGTCGAAGGCACTTGAATTGCTGCCCGAAGACAAGAAGACCGTAATCAATGCCGTTCGACTTGAGCGTGACAAAGCGTGGATGAATTCTTCGCAATTGCCAGATGCTCATAACGATTTGGTGCAACTGGTTGAAATGTTATCCTCCGAGAAGGATTCGGACCCAGTGGTTTTGCGTGAGGCCAAGCAATCGATGGCCAATTCCAAGTTTTACATGACTTGGTTGATGCGTCTTGAGGGGAAACCTCGCGATCAATGGTTGCCTCACATTGAAACTGCTCGGCAGACGTTCAGAGAATTGGCCGAAACAGCCGGCGACGTGGGTGACATCCAACTGAAGCAATCATTTCAGGAAGATTTGGAATCCAGCATTCGCTTGGCTCGTTTAGACATGAAGCAATTGCAAGGCTTACCGATCCCCAGCCAATGACAGGGCTGCGGAACGGGTCGCGGTCGCGGCTCAAAATCTGGAAAAGCTAAGAATGGCGTAAAGCCAAGTGATGCTCGTGGTTCGTCAGGTGGTCCGCCCATCGATGGACAAGGTAGTTAGTGTTTGGGGCAGTTAGTGTTTGGCACCAATGAGTGGTCAATGTTTTGAGTGGTTAATGTTTTGAGTGGTTAATGTTTTGAGTGGTTAATATTTGTAAACGTAGAAGGGCGGTTGGCGTATTTTGTCCACCGCCCTGATACGAGATTGGTATTCAATCCGAAGTTTTCTTTTCGAATGTCGCCACCAACAGAGACTGTCCAATCCAGCGGAA
>JBDNHU010000501.1:0-9158 GCA_041688615.1 Mariniblastus sp.
AAGAATTTTCGGCGATGAAAAAATAAAGCACGGGTGAACTTGTGGAAGAAAGGCAAGTCGTGGATATTGGCACGCTTCTCTGGGATGTGGCGAATCTGCATAATCGCCGAATCCACTTTCGGGGCCGGCCAAAATACGCCCGGCGGCAAGACCCGAATCATTTGTATTTCACACAGCGCCTGCATCCAAATCGAAAGCGCACTGTAATCTTTGGTCGATGGCTTGGCCATCATTCGATCGCCTAATTCCTTTTGAATAGTTACCGACATCATTGCAGGCGGTGTGTCCAAAAGTAACAAATTAGAAATGATTGGCGTCGCCACATTGTACGGTAAATTGGCGATCAATTTGAATTGACGGCCGGGTTCCTCGTTCACCAATTCCATCAACGGTTCTAGGACTTTGTCGCTTAGTTTATTCTTGTTTTTCAGCGCATCCTGCCGCAACATCAAGATATTGTCAAATCTCTCAAGTTCTTCACTGGCTAATTGATAAAGATGTTCGTCAATCTCGACCGTGACCACCTTGCAGGCTTTCTCGGCCAACATTCCAGTTAAAGAGCCGGTTCCAGTGCCGACTTCCAGCACAACGTCGTTGGGCTGAATATCGCCCGATGCCTCGATCAATCGTACCAGGTTCAAATCCACCAAAAAGTTTTGACCGTGCCGTTTGTTGGGCTCCAGTCCTACTTCACGAAACCGTCGATTTAGATAGGAGACCGTTTGGCGTTCATTACGCGACATAAAAAAACTTTAACCAAAAAATGTTCGCATTCAGCTGCGAAACCATCTCAAAAATTCAAACTGCAAACAAATGCGACAAGCAAGTTGCCATTAAATAAATTCCAACCATTTCGTGCGTGAGGCGAGTAAGCACAGCCAAAACCAGAAACCTAGCACAGCATACTTCTGACCCAATCGTCGCTGGCGCCTGATTGATCTCGCCCCAAGACGCCTCACGATCCCAACATTCCCCGAAACCCCAACGACTTGACCGCCAAACCCCGAACGCCCCGATGCGGTCAAGCGAAATCTAGTGTAATCGAATTAGGATTAATCCAATTCCTAATTGGAAATTCCGGGCAAGAATTCCAACTGTCGTTGAACATACTTCGCCAAGACATCGGTTTCCAAGTTAACCACATCGCCTGCTTTTATGGTTCCCAAGGTGGTGAACTCTAACGTATGCGGAATCAAGGCGACGCTAAACTGATCTTCGCTCACGTCCACCAAGGTTAGACTCACGCCGTCTACCGCGATGCTACCCTTGCTCGCCAACTGCTTGGCGATCGACTTTGGCACTTGAATCCAAAACGTGCTCCACCGGCCATCTTCGTCTCGGCGAACCACAGTTCCCAAGCCATCCACATGCCCGGTGACAAGATGGCCACCGATTTTATCGCCAAGCTTCATGCTGGTTTCCAGATTGACGAAACTTCCAGCCGACAGCTTCCCCAGACTGGTGCGTGACAGGGTTTCGGCACCGGCTTCGAATTCCCAGACCTGATCGTCGAACCGAGTCACCGTCAAACAGCAACCATTGGTAGCGATACTGTCACCTAATTCAGGAATTGGCAAATTTTTCGGAGTTTCAAGTTGCAACAAACAACCACTACCCTGGGGGATAATCGCCTTGACAACGGCCTTACTTTGAACCAATCCTGTAAACACGAAATTCGTACCTTTTCCAGAGGAAAAACTAGGCTGAACGTTGCAACAAGTAAATCATTCCCGCAATCCCACGATTCAAGGATGTGATTTCTACCTTAGGCAATCACACCCAACCGACCGCAAGAATTCAACCCAGACCTATTTGGACGACTCAGTGGCGTAGTTTTACTTCATAATCGATAGTTTGGCGACGGTCTTTCTAAACTTTATCCAGTAGTCAGGTCAACTTTCCCGCCTTGCGAAAGATCATTTTAAGTCGACAATTAAACAAATGCGGTCGATGAACGAATACTTGGGTTCGACTTGGAAGTTTCAGTTCAAAAGTAACCAAGTGGAAAGTCGCGACGGTGATCAAGAATTGAATAGGACTCAACGGAATCGTGGCTTTCGACCCCATCGTTTTGCCGACATCCCAATGCCAGCCGCTTTTGTTGCGAAGCATTTGTTTGGGGAAACCTGGTTAGACAATTCAGCTGGGGTGAACGAATTCGGTTCCCGCTAATCAAATTCGATTTCGCGTCTGGCAACGGACTGTTTAGATTTCTAGAGCCGTATCGTTTGGCAAAGTATGTGGTTTGATACGCGAATTCATTTTCCTATTGGCGATGCAGGTTAGTCCTGAGCTTAGATCAAGATCTAAGCGTGGATGTCTTGCAGCACCAATTCGTGGATTGATGGGTTCGTTCAAAACCAAGCTGCTTGCCATGTTTAAGACAAAGTAACTACTGAAAACAGGTTGAACATGAATTCGATTGTAAACATTCACGCCCGTCAAATTTTAGATTCTCGCGGCAATCCAACGGTTGAAGTGGACGTTGATTTGGCCGACGGATCCTTTGGTCGCGCAGCAGTACCAAGCGGCGCCAGCACCGGTGCTCACGAAGCTTGGGAATTGCGGGACGGCGACATGAGCGTCTTCATGGGTAAAGGGGTGACTAAAGCAGTTGACAATATTAACCAAACCATTGCCGAAGAACTTTTGGGGATGGACGCGACCGATCAGTCGACCATCGACCAGAAATTAATCGATCTAGACGGTACCGCGAACAAGAGCAACTTGGGCGCCAATTCCATTCTGGGCGTTTCACTCGCGGTCGCCAAAGCTGCAGCTGACTTTACCAATCAACCGCTGTATCGATACCTCGGTGGTGCGTCCGCGCGAGTGCTTCCAGCCCCGATGATGAATATCGTCAACGGTGGCGAGCACGCTGATAACGACGTAGATATCCAAGAGTTCATGGTGATGCCACTTGGTTTCGAACGATTCTCCGATGCACTTCGTTGCGGAACTGAGATTTTCCACAACTTGAAGACCGTTCTGAAGAGTCGTGGATTGAATACGGCCGTCGGCGATGAAGGGGGATTCGCGCCAAACCTATCGTCAAATCGTGAAGCCCTGGATTTGATCATGCAAGCGATCGAAAAAGCAGGTTACAAGCCTGGCGAACAAGTTCGCATTGCATTGGACTGCGCCGCAACCGAATATTACAACACGGACACCAAGTTGTACAAGATTGACGGTTCGGAACTAAGTTCAAGCGACATGGTCGACTTCCTTGCCGACTGGGCCCACAACTACCCAATTTGCTCGATCGAAGATGGATGCTCCGAAGATGACTGGGACGGCTGGAAAATGCTGACCGATAAATTGGGCGATTCAGTTCAATTGGTCGGCGACGATTTGTTCGTTACTAACACCGTTCGTCTGCAACGCGGTATCGACAATGGAATCGCAAACAGCATCTTGATCAAAGTGAATCAAATCGGTACGTTGACCGAAACGATCGAAGCGATTCACCTTGCCAATCGCAATGGCTACACCGCAATTTCTAGCCATCGTAGCGGCGAAACAGAAGATTCCACGATCGCCGATTTGGCAGTCGGTCTGAACACCGGACAAATCAAGACGGGTTCGGCATCGCGTTCTGACCGCATGGCAAAGTACAATCAGTTGCTGCGGATCGAAGAACTATTGGGCGATAAGGCCATCTACGGCGGCCCATTGTTCGGTAAGAAATCGCAATCGATTGTCGGCGTCTAGTCAGTAATCGGTCGGACCCAATTGGATACCCACCCATCTTCTAACGGGAACTGAGTTTCTAACGGGTGCCCAATGATGATAAAAGAAACGGGGTTCAGCGAAGTCAGTTCGTTGAACCCCGTTTTTTTTTTATTTTTGATGCTAAATACCCGCCACTACAAAATAAGTATCCTGCAACTGCAACTTCACGCCACACCGGACATTCCAAGCGTCTAGGCACTTGGCACTAGGCACTAGGCACTTGGCACTAGGCACTTGGCACTTGGCACTTGGCACTTGGCACTTGGCAAGTCGGTTCAAGAACCAGTCGTCGAACCAGACCCATGGCTCCAGAACAGTCTACCAAGCTTGAACAGTCTCAATGCAAGTGAAGCCACACTCACAGGCCCAAGCGTTTGGCGATTGCTTCCTTAACCACTTTCGTATCCGCCTTCAGGTAGGTCGGCGGATTGGCATGACGGCTGGCTACCCCTGCCAAAGTCTTCTCATGGTAACCGACCTTAAAGTCAGTAAATTTCAGCCCATGGGCAGTGCTAATGACAACCGTTCGGTCGCTGGATTTAATGATACCTTGATCCACCAATTTCTTTAGTACAGCCAAGGCAACCCCCGTGTGTGGGCAAGTGAACATGCCCGTTAGATCGGCATGCGCTGAGGCTTCGGCCAACTCATCTTCGGTTGCCTGTTCCACAATACCATTGCTCTGGACAACTGCCTGGACCGCTTTTTGATACGAGACAGGGTCGCCAATACGAATCGCATTGGCCAAGGTGTCTCCCGCCTGCACGGATACTTTTTCCTTGAATCCCTCTTTGTACGCTTTGTAGAAAGGATTTGCGGACGCCGCCTGAGCAGCAACCAGTCTGGGCATGCGACTGATGACGCCCAAATCCATCATCAAACGGAAACCCTTTTGCAACGCGCTGATGTTCCCCAAGTTTCCAACAGGAATAATGATCCAATCGGGAACCTCCCAATCAAATTGCCTAACAATCTCAATGCCGACCGTTTTCTGCCCTTCAATTCTTAAGCTATTCATCGAATTGGCAAGATAAATACTTTGATCTTGAGTAACTTCCTGAACGATTTTCATGCACCCATCAAAATCGGTATCCAACGCCAACACATGCGCGCCGTTGGCAACGGGTTGAATCAATTGAGCGGTACTCACTTTACCTGCGGGCAAAAAGATGATTGCAGGAATTTCAGCATACGCGGCGTACGCGGCTAACGCTGCACTGGTGTCTCCGGTACTGGCACAAGCAACCGCCTTGACTTTATCATTCAAGGTCATCATCTGCTTCACGACACTAACCAATACCGTCATGCCAAGATCCTTGAAACTGCCTGTGTGGCTATTTCCACACAGTTTGATCCAAAGATCAGGCACACCCAATTGTTTTCCAAGGCGATCCGCCCAAAACAAATTGGTGTTCCCTTCGCACATACTGACGATATTTTCATCGCGCAATTCAGGGATCACCCACTCGCGCATTCCCCAAACACCACTGCCGAATGGCCAAATCGTGGTGCTTGCCCGAGAATCCAATAATGACTGCCACTTGTAAGCATTGCGAACTTGCAACGGCGCCAATTCATGATGGACTTCTAATAAGCCACCACACTTGGGGCAGGTGTAAATGACTTCGAAAATTGAATATCGACCTTCACACCCACCAAAACAGCGAAAAGAAGTCTTGGCTTGGTTCGCACCATCAATATTTTCGGCAACCGCGCTACCAGACATGTATTCGTTCCTTCAGTCAATTAGCTAATGATCGTTCCAAGGCAGGTCGGGTAAGCAGACCTTGTGTGCAGGTCAATTGCCTGGAACTTACTTAACGGATTGTCACTTGAACACGCTTTGGCGTCCAGCGACCTTGGATGACACTTAATCGTTTCAACCGCGTGATAACTTGCCAAGAAATAGGCTGTTCAAATCGTGACCTAATCGCAAATCAAATACCCCTTAGCCGCGACGAATCGATGACCCCTTAAAGTTCACTTGGATACGATATATTTTCTTCTGTCGGCATTCCACTTCACCTGTAGTTAAATCAATACGCACAGGCACGTCGGCCACTGTCTTGTCAATCACCGCGTTAAAACCTCGTTCAGAAAACACATCCAAGATCATGGGCAACGCCAAGGGATTATTAAAAATTTCATCCTCGGAATTCAATTGCGCTCGCCCTGACAATGCATGACGCTGTACAATCGGCAAGAATTTGGTCTGAATCAGCTTCACTACATCTTCAAAAAGTTGCGTATGTTCCAATTCATAGGTATCAAGACGCTTCACCAACTCTTGCCTTGCATGAATAATAATATCTTCTGCCAAGGGCAAATGTCGCAGGCGATCATAGGTCCGCGGCTCAAGTTCCAAAGAGCTTTGGTACTGCAGTTCCTTCAGAATATTCTCTTCCACTTCTCCGATCGGGCCTTCGGCATTCACAAAGTGGTAGTGGTAAATCTCTTTCAACGATTGAAGGGCATTCCACGTTTTCTCTTTGAAGACCATGTAGCGTCGACGAGCCGCGTCTTCATGAAGATCGGTCGCCCGCAATTCTAACTCGCGTCCGACTCCCGTCTCCTTGACACCTTTGTTGTGCTCGGCGATTTCAAAACCGCGTTTTAACTGTCGCGCGATGCTGGTTTTTTCGCCGATAAACAAAACCATTGCATGCACGATCGGTCGCCGAAAATTCATCGCCATTGCCGTGTAGGCAAATTCATTGTGCAGTTGCGACAGTGCGTCCACTAACATCTTCAAACATTCGACCTGCACCCTGGTCCGAGGAAAACCGTCAAGCAGCGCACCGTCGCGAAACTGAGGGGCCAACAGCTTTCGCAACAAGATCCCAATCACCTCTTTGTCGCCCACCATCACTCCTTGATCTTTCAAGGACTGGGCTTCCGGCGTTATCAGAAGATCACTGACCACAATCGGCGCACAAGTAAGCCCCCGTGCCTTGGCAATGAACCGAGTGTGAGTTCCCTTACCAGCACCGGGTGCACCACCAACCAAAATCAGTTCTTTCGGGAAACGCATATTCTCGCGTCCCAACGACTCTTCCATTGCGTCCCATACCGACGAGAAAATCAAATGGGCATCTTTGATCTCCAAATCCTGAATCTTTTGCGAGCGACTTTGCGGCTGAGACATATCGTTTTCCAAAACCAATAGCAAATCCGTTAACACAGAGTCTGCGCTACGGCGATCACGAAACCACAAAAAAAGAATGCGGATCATTGATTGATCTAACTAGCGATCAACGAACGCCCGCCTTCTTCGACACTAACAACGATTCGAACCATGAAAATCATCGTAACCCAAACGTATCCAAAAACCATCGGGCAAAATATCTTTCGGCAGCCAACATCGGAAATCGATACCTGTGGGTAGCGATTCTAGATCGCCATCGGCAATCCAAGTTCACGTCGAATTACAACCCATTGCCCACAGTGCATCAACCAGTGAGTCGCCTGCATTGAGAATGCATCATAAATAGTTGGACAATAGGCTTGAATCGCCTCGGCCGCAGGTTGCCCCATTTGGTCGATTGGACAGGCGTCAATTGCAGCAAGCAACGCAGTGCGCTGACTCTGATAAAGCGATTTGAGTTCCTCAGGTGTCGCAAAATCAGCGACGTTGTTGCTGCCAGCGGTTGCTTTTTCATACTTGGCTGCAAACCCTTCGGGCAATGCCGGCATCGACCCGGGAAGACTTCCTGCAATCATTTGATTCTGAGCGGCCAAAAGATGACCAATCTGCCAGTTCAAGTGGTTGCATCCCGAATGAGGGCGTTTCATCCAGTGTGCGTCATCCACATCCTTCAAATACGCTTGAGTGATCATATCTGAACTAGCCAGAAACGATTTCAAACAGTCTTTTACGTCCATCGGAAGTTTTCCCAAACAAGGGTACGGTTGCTATAATTTGCGCGCCCCCTAGGCGCTCTCCAAGCCGACAGTTTAACAAAAGTCCAGCAGTTAAAGCACCAGTGTGTAAGTTCAGACAACCACCAAGCCCCAATGCTTATGGCAAACGGCGAATTAGCCAAACCTGAAGTCCGATCCTGTCACATCTCGGGCAATTGGCAATCTTATCACTTTTTGACACGCCATCATTGCCAAACGCCATCATTGCCAAACGCCATCATTGCCAAACGCCATCTATTGGATACCCATTTAACGAAGCCCCGTTGGAGTCAAACTCTTGTCAATCTGATGTGCTTTCTCTTTTCTGGTAAGCTCTGTTTTCGCGTTTGTCTTCTTGGCGTTGGCGAAATGATCATCGTACGGATTGGTCGTTCGATACGGCCAGTCGTCATTGTACAAGTTTGATGAGGAGCAACCGGCCAGTGCTACCCAGCCAATAAACAGTTGAATTCCAACAATCCAGGCCCGTGAGCGACGTAATCCATGAATCCGGGATGTTCGCGACGCTAAATCTAGAGAAAATTTCATCGACCGATTTCCAATCTTCCACGCTGGAAAGAAAATTTCAAGAAGCTAAAAGACGGCGATCCCATTCGGCGATCCAGCCAGGGTTGAACCGCTTGGAACTTGTGCAAGCCCTCAACCTCAACCTCAACCTCAACTGATTCTCAAAACTTGCAAAATATGTCAAGATGAAAATAAGGTCGCAAAGGATTGGTTTGGGTTGAAAACCGGTATCAATGCTGCCTGGCGACCTACTCCAACCGACAACTCTTGAATTATTTGGATCCATAAAGGCAAACCTGTGTCCGAAGAATATCCCAAACTTGACGCTCTGGTGATCGCTCCGCACCCGGACGACGCTGAACTGGGAATGGGAGGCGGCATTTTGTCGATGCTGGCACAGGGCAAGAAGGTCGGAGTGCTAGAACTGACCAATGGCGAGCCAACCCCGTTCGGCTCGATCGAAACTCGGGCCCTGGAAACTCAAGCAGCAACCAAGGTCCTAGGTTTAACCTGGCGAGGCAATCTGGGCCTGCCTAATCGCAGTCTGCAAGCCACCTTGGAAGCTCGTGAACAACTTGCCAGCATGATACGCCTGACAAAACCGCGCTGGCTTTTCGCTCCGTATTGGGAGGACGCGCATCCCGATCATGTGGCGGCCACACGCCTGATCGAAGATGCTAGATTTTGGGCCAAACTTTCAAAAACCAATATGCCAGGAGATCGTCACCACCCCGAACGTGTTTTTCATTACTTTTGCATACACCTGAAATCGATCCTTCATCCCATGTGGATCATGGACATCAGTCCCTATTGGGAAAAGAAACGCGAGTCAATCGAATGTTACCAAAGTCAATTTGTAGTGGGACGCCCTCTAGAAAAACCGACATTCGCCGACCGACTGGAAGAAGAAGCTGGTTACTGGGGAAAATTGATTGGCGTCAGATTTGGCGAACCCTACACATGCCGGGAACCGCTTGGCCTGAACAGCTTTGAAAACG
>JBDNHU010000502.1:0-2916 GCA_041688615.1 Mariniblastus sp.
GTGTTGCCGATACAAGTGTTGCCGATACAAATGTTGCCGATGCAAATGTTGCCGATGCAGGTGTTGGTGGCTCGAGCCTTTCGGGTAAGCGTTCGCCTGTCGGAATGCCATTTCACATTCGTGAATCGATGGCTTGGATTTTGGCCAGTGCTTGCGGTCTAGCGGCGTTGATTGGTTGGACAGGGCGTCCGCCTGAACGACAGCCTTTGGTCGCAGTGGCTCAATCTGCTGACGATTACGCGAAACAGCTATACCAGACGTTGGATCCTTTAGCAGGATCGCAAAATGTGGTTCGCGTCGGTTGGAAAGATGCCCAGGGTAATGAATTGCCTGGTGATTTGATTTGGGACAAACGGAAACAAGTGGGTGTGATGCGATTGGTTCGGTTGTCCGTGGAAACTGATGCCAGTGAAGATTACCAGTTGTGGATTTTTGATCCCGAACGTAAGAAGCGTGGCGATAAGTTGGAGCGGGTAGGCGGTCCGGTATTCGATCTGCCGAACGACGACAAGGAAACTTACATTGTCGTGCAAAGCCCGCTGCAACTGTTGGACGTGGGAGCGTTTGCAATCACGGTCGAGCCTAAAGACGGTGTGGTTGAATCGAAGCTGGAGAAGATCGCCGCGATGTCGGATTCACTCAATGCTTCGGTTGACTGACGTAAGTCGGGTTGGCTGACTTCTGTGTCGAATGTACCGTACCGAGTGTACGTTGTTTGATCTACGTTGGTGGGCTGTGCCTAGCGGTATTAAGTTTGAATTTTGGAAGCTCGTTGCCGATGTTTCGGCTTCGAGCTTTTTTCTTTGGTGGAGGTGTCACCCGAAGTCGACTTCGGTTAGAAGAACGGGCGGGGGGCAATGTTGGTGGAGTGCGGTAGAAGAAGACGTTTCGAAGTTTGGGCGACTTCGCGTGGGTGGTCAAGCGTGTTGGGCTTTAGAAAGATAGACTGGGAAAACGATGGAACGAATCTTTTTGGCTTTGGTTGGCTTATTGTACGCAGGCCTTGCTGCTTGGTGTACGATTTCACCGAAAATCACTAGCAATAAGGTGGGTTTTGACTTGCAGCCGGGCAGTGGTGAGAGTGAATTTGTGACCGTGTACGGTGGCCTGGAAATGGGTATGGCTCTGATTTTTTTGCTGCCGTTACTCAGCAAGGATTCAACCTCTTTTGCCCTCTTGGCGTGTTTGTTGATGCATCTGTGCCTGGTTGTTTTCCGATCGTACAGTTTTATGGTTTTTTCAGGGATTGGTCGGATGACCTACCAACTGGCCGTTGGTGAGTGGGTGATCTTGCTGTTATCGTTGGTGCTCTATTTTTGGCCCCGATCGGCTTCTTAATCTTCGCAATCACGCCAAAGCATTTGGCTCATCGCCTTTCAACTTTGCGACTCGGAGGCCGGCTGGAGGCTTGCGCTACCGTTGCGATCGTCGACGTTTACGGCGCTGAAGTTAACGACGGTTTGCTGGGGCCGGACCGTTTGCCCAGCCCATGTCTGCCAATGATGACCGAACGGTCGCTGGCGATCTTACTCGGCTGTCTATTGGTCGCTGTTTCGATAGGGTTGAAACATCGACATTTCGAATCGTTTGTGTTCGGCTCGCAATTGGACAGCGTTTTTGTACAGTTCGTATTGGGAACGATGGGGTGGATCGTTACCTGGTTCCAGTCTTTGATAGCTTCCGTCGCTCTTGAGTATGCTGGCTCGGACGTTGTCTTGAAAATATTGATCCAAGATTTGTTGCAAACGGGAACGGCAAGCATTATCTTCGATCGGGACCAACAACTCGACTCGACGATCAAGATTTCTTCCCATCCAATCGGCGCTGGAGATGAACATTCTGGCATCGTCACCGTGTTGGAAATAAAAAATTCGTGCGTGTTCAAGTAATCGATCTACAATGCTAACCACTTCGATGGTCTCGCTAAGGCCTTCGACTCCTGGTCGCAAACAGCAGATTCCTCGCACATTAAGTTGAATCGGGACCCCCGCTTGGCTGGCTCGATACAACGCAGCGATCATGACCGGATCCACCAAAGAATTGACCTTGGCTCGGATCAAACTGGGTAGGCCTCGTTTGGCGTTTTCTGTTTCGACGTCAATCATTTCCAACAATTTTTGTCTCAAACCCAGTGGTGCCATGGCCAGTTTTTGCATTGGTTGGGGCGTGGACATCCCGGTCACCGAATTGAAGAACGAAACGGCGTCGCTGCCTAACACATCGTCGCACGTAAAAAGGCTGGCGTCAGAATACATCGAAGCAGTAGATTCGTTGTAGTTGCCGGTTCCAAAGTGCATGTACCGACGCACTCGATCGGGATCTTTTCGCACCACGATGCAGACCTTGGCATGAGTCTTCAAGCCTCGAACGCCGTAAATCACATTCACTCCTGCCCGTTCCAGTCGTTTCGCCCATTCGATATTTCGTGCCTCATCAAATCGGGCTTTCAGTTCGACCACCACCGTCACATTCTTCTTGTTCAATGCCGCCCGTTCTAACGCCTGAACAATTGGGCTGCGTCGACTGGTGCGATACAGGGTTTGTTTGATCGCAATGACGTCTGGATCATCGGCAGCCGCTTCAACCAAACGCACCACAGGGTCAAACGTTTGGTACGGGTGGTACAGCAAGCGGTCGCCTTCGCGGATCACTTCGAAGATATTAGCATCTGCGGCAAAATCGGGTGATTCTTGAGGCGGCCAAGGATCGTTCTTCAAGTCATCAAAACCTTGAACGCTGGAAACGGCGAACCAGTCATTTAGACGCAATGGCCCGTCGGCAAAGAAGGCCCGGTCCGTGGTTGCCCCCAGGCAAGTCAGCAAAAATTCTTTGGTCTGATCCGACGCCCCTCGTTCCATTTCTAGCCGCACGCAATCACTCTCTTTGCGTGCCGATAGGATTTGCCGCATACCTTGA
>JBDNHU010000503.1:0-9563 GCA_041688615.1 Mariniblastus sp.
ATAGTGCGTTAAAAACATTGCTTGGGGGAACACCGAATCGAACACCAAATCGAACACCGAATCGAACACCGCCGCCAACGGGACTTCGTCTCATTCATCAACTTTCCAGCCTGCCTCCATGAAAAAGCCTCGTATTTTAGTTGTTGAAGACGAACAACACCTTGCCTTTGGGATTGAATTCAATCTCAAACGAGAAGGTTACGAAGTTGTGATCCAGGCCGATGGCCAGAAAGCTGACCAACTGTTGGCCGAACAAGCTCCGTTGTTCGATCTGGTGATCCTGGACTTAATGCTTCCTGGCCTTAATGGTTACGACGTTTGCAAGCGACTTCGCCAAGCTGGCGGTCAAATGCCTGTCTTGATGCTTAGTGCCCGATCGTTGCCTGAAGATCGAAAACGCGGTTTTGACGTTGGCGCCGATCAATACTTGAACAAGCCCTTCGACTTGGACGAACTGTTGAGTCGGGTGCGAAATCTGTTAGCTCGATTTTCACAAGTGCCTTCCGTGATTCACTCCAGTCGGGACGAAGCAGATTCCCATGAGGTCGTCCGAATCGGTTCTCTGGATATTGACTTTGGAAGTTATCAAGTATTTCGGGATGGCAACTTGATACAACAACTAACCAGTTTGGAAGCAAAACTGCTTCGTTACTTTTTCAGGAATGAAGGCCGAGTCATATCGCGGGGCGAATTGTTAGAGAAGGTTTGGGACTTGAACTTTGACACCGCCAGCCGCGCGCCCGACCAATTCATTCGTCGTTTGCGAAAGTTGCTAGAAATCGATCCAGCACAACCGGCTATCTTTCTGACGATTCGCGACGCGGGCTACCGCTTTGAACGCCCCAAAGCATCGACCACCACGCCTCAGTGACCGGCCCCATTTCCAACCTGGCTGCAGCATTTGCGACTGCACGCCCTCTAAGTCTAAGTACCCTCGGTACCAGGTCGCACAGCCAAATAGGAAACAGCCAAATGCTGCTACTCAGCATTTTTTCGAAATAACTCCCCGATCTAAACGCTGAGTCGCAAGCCCTACGTCGCCGAAACTCGCCAGACTTGTGCCCTGACATTTCCAGGGCAAGCAGGAACTGGTTTCAGAACTTCGATTAAGCATGCGGCTGCTAGCAAATTTGCCTTTCGTGATCGCGACGCTTTCTCTCGAGCTCTTCTTGCTCGCTACCTTGGGCAGCAAGTGCTGCACGATTGGAAGGAAATCGCAGCAATCCCTGCCGCTAGCTACCGCAGCGGTACAATTGGGTTTGCCATAACTTTAGCTTTTCTGTAATTACAAAGGGATTTTCTGCAAAAAAGTTTTGTAGTGCTACCTCCAAGGACAAGAGACATGTCAGGAATCTTTAATCCGTTGGGTTCAACCACCATTCCCGTGTTGGAAAAGGTGATCAGTTTCGCGCAAACTCGCCACAACGTGCTGGCTGGTAACATAGCGAATGTGGACACTCCGGGTTACCAAGTTCGTGACCTCAGCTTGGGTACATTTCGCGAACGTTTGTCAGAAATGATCGAAGCCAAGAATTCGCCAGCCAGCGCGACTTCCGAGTCCGGAGAGATCCGTTACGACTCGGCAATGCGAGAGGTCGAAGATTCGATGAAAACGATCTTGTTCCATGACAAGAGCGACGTGGGGATGGAGCAACAAGTGTTGCAGATTTCGAAAAATCAATCGATGCACAACATGGCAATTGCCATCATGCAAAACCAGTTTCGCTTGCTGAATATTGCGATCAGTGAACGAGTCTAGTGACAAAGTAGAGCAACCAACCTTGCGAGTCCTATACCGCATCCGACATTTTTTGGGAGACTAAATCATGCTTTCCGCGTTAGATATTAGCACCAGCGGCTTGATCGCGCAGCGCACTCGACTAGATTCCATCGCCAGCAACATCGCCAACATTTCAACCATTCGAGATGAAAACGGTGAAGCCAAACCGTATCAAAGCCGTCATGTCATTTTCCAAACCACGCAGGACATTGGCTCCTCGTATGGTGCGGTTGGCGTGGAAGTTTCCAGTGTGGAACTTGATCAAACCGAACCCACTTATCGTTGGCAGCCCAACCATCCCTTGGCAATCAAGGAAGGCGACAAGCAAGGGTATGTTGCCTACCCTAACGTCAACTTGAACCAAGAATTTGTGGACGCGCTCAATGCGACACGTTCGTATGAGGCAAACGTCGGCGTGATCGAAGTTAGCAAAGATCTTTCCAGTCAAACACTGCGTATTTTGGCATAGTGTTTTTTCGTCGAAATGATTCTATTTTTCAATCTTGACCTTAACCGACCACAGACCACGCGGAAAAAGGAAGTAAATCATGAGCCTATCGATTGGGAATAATGCGATTAGCGGCATCTCTCCCGCAATCATGAAGCAATTGAATCAACTGACTTCCCAGGGCGTCCAAGCGAAAGACTTGACGGGAACTGCGGGTGCGTCGGAAGTTGACTTTAAAGAATTGATTATGCAATCGATCAATCAGGTCAACGACATGCAGCAAAACGCCGACGGCGCAATCGAAACACTGATGACCGGAGGGGATATCAATCCGGCAGAAGTCATGACAGCCATTCAGAAGGCTGACATGTCTTTTCGCATGATGCAGCAAATACGCAACAAGTTGATGGATGCCTACAGAGAAATAAAAGACATTCGAATTTAGTCGCGACCCAAGAAACCAAAGCCAATCGCTTTTGCCTAAGACTGGCCTAGTTTCTTGCATTGTTAGTTAAATAGTCGTTCATTCGACCCATAGCTCGACCAAAGGATTGGTTGAATAGTTCCAAGGACTGGAAACGAAGATGAACTTCCTAAACAAATCATATTATTCGCTTGTCGAATTATTCAAATCGATGACGCCTGCTGCGCGCGTCACGTCGGGTATCATGCTGATTGCGATTATCGCCAGCATGTTTTATCTGTTCCAGTTTCAGCTTAGTGCAGGCACGGTTTTCATTTACGGTGGGCAAGAGTTCTCGCAGGGCGAGATTGGCCAAATGGAAACCGCGTTCGCCAAATCGGCACTTAATGATTACACGGTAGTCGGCAACCGCGTCAAAATCCCGCTCAGTTCTCGCGACTTGTACACCAAAGCGTTGGCTGAAAATGATGCGGTCCCCAACTCCATTATCAGCCGCGAAGACAGTGTCGTTTCTAGCAATCCCTTCATGAGTCAAGCGGCACAATCTCAAGCCGAGAAACAGCAAAAGACCAACAAGATTCGGTCGATGATCATGGCGTCACCAAAAATCAATAACGCCAGTGTGGAATACGACGAAGTCTTGGAAGGCGCACCGTTCCGTGAAATGCGGCGAACCTGCGCAATCGGAATCCATCCCGTGGGCAGCTATCAATTGATCCGCGACGACTTCGTGTCAATCCAGCGAATTGCCAAGAACGCTTTGGCCGGAATCAAAGACAGTGACATCACGATTGTGGATCACAATTCGGGTAATTCTCATACGGGTGATTCGATCGCTGCAGGCGCTAATGAAAGCCTCTTGATTCGCGAAAAGAAGCGTTACGAACACGAATACGAACAGAAAATTCGTGAACAGTTGATGATGTATCCGGGCGCGGTTGTAGGCGTTGATGTGGATATCGATCCAACGATTGGTTCGGACACTTATGAGAAAACACTAAGCAACGGTACAACCATCAAACAGAGTACGGAAAAGCAAAACTTGCGATCCAGTACTGGTGGGAATGGGGGTGCGCCAGGCGTTCGTTCCAACGGACCAGCATCTGCCAATGCCTCGGGTTCCTTGGCCGATGTAAGGCAAACGACCAACGATATCACGAAGGAAGAAAGCACGTCGCTTCCCGGCGGTTCAATCCAACATACACAACTGCACGGATTGACTGTTCGCAGCGCTCGAGTCTCGATTGGTGTGCCACAGAGCACTGTGCAAAAGCTTTTCATGTTAGAAAATCCTGCCACCGAAGGGGCGCCCCCTACACCGATTGATTACACGAAATTGTTAAGCTTTTTCGAAGAACGTATCAAGAAACCGATCTCGGAAAAGGTTCGACTCTTGATCAAACCCACAGACGTGGTTGGGCAGGATCCTTACGATGCGATTGTGGTTCAAATGGATCCGGATATCCCGATGGAAAAAATACCCGGCCCCGCGCTCTCCGATACGGCAATTACTTGGCTGTCGGCGAACTGGCAAAACCTTGGTTTGATGGGCTTTGGTCTATTTGCCGTTGCCATGCTTCGTTCGATGGTCGGCACCGCGGTTAGAGAAAATGATGCCGCCGACGCAGCGGAAAAAGAATTTGGTGGATTGCTTCCCCCTGAATTGGGCGACGACGATGAAGTCGAAGAAGTGATTGTTGAAACCGACGGCACCACCAGAATCGTCAAGAAGAAACGCGGCGAGTCAGAAGAGGAAAAAGCCAAAAAAGCAAATGAGCTTTTGAAGCGATTCCAAAGCCGCGAGCCTACGTTGCGGGAAGAATTGACCGAATTGGTGGAAGCCGATTTGGATGCGGCCGCCGAAGTTTTACGCTCATGGATTGGTGAAATCGCCTAACCGCACGGTTGCTAGTACTTCTTAAAGTACGCGGTTTGCGAAACCTAATCCAAAACTCCATTCAAAGCCTCGCTCAAACACTATGAATCCTGCACGTTTAAGACAAATCGCCATTTTAGTTGATTCGCTTGACGTCGATCGAGCCGATCGCTTACTCGAGCAATTACCGGAGCAAACTCAGCGACAGGTCCGCGATGCGGTCATGGATCTAGAGCCTATTGACGAAAGAGAACGACAAGCGATTATCGCTGACTTTGTCAGCCGTGGCCAAAAATCGAACAACGCAACCCCAAACCGTTCTTCCTTAAACAGCCCAAGCCCCAGCAGTGTTAGTCATTCGCTTGGCACATCGCAAATCGCTACACATGCGTCGCATAGCCGCCAGAACTCTGGCAGCGGAAACCCTGTCGTCCAGAACTCAGGTGCTGAAACGTACAACGCCGGAACTTACGGGGACCCAGGCCGATCCTTTGGCAAGCGTACCACGCCAACGCCAATCGGCAACCCGCTCCCAAATTCCGATTTGGATGCTCAGCAGTTCCAACCGCTGGAACTGCCAACGCATGACCGTCCTGCGGACGAATCTGATTGGGCAGCGTTTGCGCAACGCTCAAGAACAAATCATCACACGGACGATCCACTCAGCCCAAAGGGGGCAGACGTCAATCCACCGGAGTCCGATCGCGACTTGGTGGATGCGTTATCCTCTGCCGACATTGATACACTTGCCAGTGTCGTGATGAAGGAATCCCCGCAAGTGTTGGCGGTTGTGCTGTCACTGTTGCCCGCTCAAAAGAGTGCACAATTGCTAGACATGTTTCCGGCAGTGCAGCAACAAGACGCGCTTCGACGCCTTGGACAATTGGATGAAATTGATGAAGAGGTCTTAGACTATCTCCAACAGCAATTGAACTTAGTCATTCGACGAAGGATCAAACTTAAGAAAAATCAAAGAACCGGACCGGCGGCTTTGGCCAGTATCCTGTCTGCGGCCAAGAGACTGCAGGCCAACCAAGTGGTCAATTCAGTTGAACGCGAAATGCTGGGCCAGGACGCGATGCCTGACGCGTCCGATCCACCGGCCTTCCAATACCGCGGCTACACTCCGACATCTGCGGCAATCAGTAATGCGGTAATCAGAAATGTGGTGCCCCCGCTGCCCCAAGACGCCGCAATCCAATCATTCAGTGCCCGCAACGCGTACAACGCCAATTCACAGGTACCCCAACAACCAACAACCCACTTCCAAACCGATCCTACAGCCTTAAAGCCGAATCCTTCGCCGCCCCGGAACCGCGATCTCCATCCTTCCGACTCAGACCTGGACAGGACACTCCCTCCAAAACCGCTGGCGACGGACCGAGCACCGACAGCCGCCCAACGTGAAGAACGCTTTGTGTCTAACGAAATCGATTCGGTTGACGCCTTCCTAGATGCGGATATTCGAATGACGTTTCAGCAATTCTATGACTGCGAACGAAAATCGCTGCAAGCGGTGTTGGCAACTGCAAAGCCCAAACTTACCTTACTTGCCTTGCGCGGTGCTGCTCCAAAATTGTTGAACCGGATCTTGAAGATGTTACCCGCCGCCGAAGCAAAAGAAGTGGAATACCGCATTCAAAATTTGGGGCCGACTCGATTGCAAGACATCCAAGAGGCGCAGCAGTATTTGCTGCGGATCGCGAGTGTGTTGCAGGACATGGGCCAATTCCAATTGCCCAAAAAACGGCTGGGGATTCTGTAACGAAAACGTTGCATAAACCGCCTCTCAATTTAGCTTCCCCAGTGGGAATGCCTGATCGTACCCCCACAACACGCAGGTTCGAATCTCATGCCAGGAATTATTAAAGCGGGTATCCCTCAACCGGCCAATCAAGCTGCGCCAACTAAACCGTACTTTCACCTTGAGGATTTCGAACAACGCAGCGAAGAATATCTGGAACGCATTCGTACTCATGCCGCCCAAATCGTCAGTCAAGCTCACCGTGACGCTGAAAAAATTCGCCAAGACACGATCACCAGCGCTAAGAAAGAATCGTTAGAGATCATCCGCAAAGAAATGCAAGCTGAACTGGATAGGAAATTGGCCCAGATTCAACCGATGGTCAATACCACGCTTGCTCAAATGAAACAGCAACTGGAAATTTGGCGACAAGAGTGGGAAAGTCGGACCGTGCAATTGGCGACTGGCATTGCCGAAAAAATTTGCCACCATGAACTGCAACATCGGCCAGAAATCGTTTTGTCACAAATCGAATCTGCCTTAAAACTGGCGGGAAAAGAAGATCGTATCGAAATTCGCATTCACCCCAATGATTCAGAAAGGTTCTCACCTTCGATCAACCAGATCGTAGAACTTTACTGCGACCTGGCAACGACCACTTTGGTTCCTGATCCGGCAGTTCAAATCGGGGGCTGCATTTTACGAACGAAGTACGGCGACATCGATGCTCAGATCCAAACTCAAATTGATCGAATTGGTGAGGAACTAAGTTAATGACCACCGCCACCAAGACACTAACCAACGAACTGTCGGAAATTCTTAGCAACGCAATCACGGGCACCGTTATCGGCAGTGAAGGTATTGTGATCGCCGTCGCTGGGTTCCCTGTCCCGCTTGGCGCTTTAGTGCAAATCCAACGGGCGGTTGGGGCACCCATTTTAGGCGAAGTGGTTGGATTTCGGCCCAACGCCACGCTGGTTTTTCCGTACCAAGAGTTGTCGGGCGTCAGCCATGGGAATCGAGTTCGCTTGGTCAAATCCAGCCGCCAAATCAATGTAACCCAGCGATTGTGCGGGCGGGTCATCGATGCGTTGGGGAATCCGATGGACGGCAAAGGCCCAATCCCATTCAATCACAGAATGCCATTACACTGCGATGCTCCGATGGCGACCAAACGCCCAAGAATTGACAAAACCATCTCGACAGGTGTCCGAGCGTTGGATGGCCTACTGACTTGTGGACGCGGCCAAAGAATGGGCGTGTTTGCGGGTTCGGGTGTCGGCAAAAGCGTGACCATGGGCATGATGGCCAGAAACACATCCGCTGATATTAATGTGATCGCATTGATCGGTGAACGAGGCCGCGAAGTCAACGAATTTATCGAAGAATCATTAGGGGCTGAAGGCCTCAGCCGTAGCGTGGTTGTGGTTGCTACCAGCGATCAACCAGCGCTCATGCGAGTCCAAGCGGCTTTTGCAGCAACCACCATCGCTGAATTCTTTCGTGACACCGGTAAAGACGTGCTGCTGATGATGGACTCCCTAACTCGCTTTGCCATGGCGCAGCGCGAAATCGGACTGGCCGCAGGTGAACCGCCAACCACACGAGGCTATCCACCTAGCGTGTTCGCAATGCTACCCAGATTAGTGGAACGGGCTGGGTGCAATCAACACGGTAGTATCACGGCCTTCTACACCGTACTGGTGGAGGGCGATGACAACAATGAACCCATTAGCGATACCGTACGAGGCTTGCTGGATGGCCACACTTTCTTAAACCGAAAATTGGCGGCCATAGGACACTATCCTGCGATTGATGTAACAATCAGCCTGTCGCGCCTTATGAACGAACTTAGCACACCCGACCACAAGCAAGCTGCCACGTTGATGCGATCACTGATGGCCGTATACGCCGAGAACGAAGACTTGATCAATATCGGTGCTTATCGGCAAGGGTCCAGCAGAGAAGTGGATCAAGCGATCGCAGCACGGTCCGATATCAATCGCTACTTGAGACAAGCAGTCAATGAACCTTGCACCGTCGACGAGGCCCGCGCACAACTATTACAGTTCGGGAAAAAATGGAGCGTACCTCAGAATCCGGTCATCCCGGGAATGATCAATCAACCCGCAAAAGCGGGATAAGATGGGTTCGTGTTCGCGGTTACCTTAACACCAAATTCAAGTAACGTCGTGAAACGAATACGGTTGACCACAACCCTAGCGACAAACCGCTTGCCGTGGCACTAGAAGTTATTAATCCCACCTTATTTTGGTCGTGACCAGGAGAAAATGATGGCGTTCCGTTTTCGGCTGCAGTCCGTTCTGAAACTACGAGAATCGGAAAAAACCAGCCGGCAAAGCGAACTGGCAGAAGCCTTGCAAGCGGATCAAATCCTGTTGGAACAACGGCAAAAGCAAGAGGAACAATTGCAGGCGATTGAAGTGGAAATTCGTGATTCGATAGTAAACCACGTGGATGTAGACTTCCTACTCTCGCTAAGGCGTTATCAAACGGACACTAGGCAAACCATCCGACAGATCCAAACCCAACGGGAACAAGTGGCGCAAGAAATTGAACGCCGGCAAGCTAGATTAGCCAACGCCAACCAACAGGTAAAAATCATGGAGACGGTTAGAGACCAACAAAAAGTTCAGTTTGACAATCGCCTAGCTAAGATTGAACAAGATGCGTTAGATGAATTTCGCGTCAAAAGAACCTAATCAAAAAACACAACAGAGAACTGATAAGGACTGGCGCTGCGAACCCACACGCTCAGATCACTACACAAGCCTCCACTTCCAGAAATCACCCTGCCCCATCGGTAACATTCGCAAGAACAGGTCTTGAAATGAAAATGATCTTTAAACTGTGCGGGTTGATGTACAACGCCTATGCCTTTTTGGCAACAACCCTGGTGTTAACTCAAATCGTCATCCTCTTTGCTTTTCTGGGCCGAGGATTCTTGACCAACGAAAAGATTGACCGCCTGCAAGCGGTTTACACCGATGTTGACTACCAACAAATTCGCTTGGATTTGATTCAAGCGCAACTTGTCGCTGCGCAAGACCAAGACAAACTGGCGTCCACCGAAGTCATTCTTGCCCGGAGGGTTTCGATCAATCGGTTGGCCGACGATGTGGCGTTGTCGGAACTGAGACTGCGTGAAGCAGGACGCCGCTTCGAATTGGTTGAGGAAACATTCACTTCGCAAGTCGAGAAATTAGAAAAGGACATTCTGGACGCGACTCGCAAACAACTGCAAAGTTTGCTCAAGAACATGGATTCAGC
>JBDNHU010000504.1:0-14268 GCA_041688615.1 Mariniblastus sp.
AAAGCCCAAAATTTGCTTGTCAAAAGCCCTGAAAAATCGAGTTTGGGTAAGAATCAGTCGCTTGTTTAACAGCGCCAGGTGTCGTATTGCGTCTGAGGTTCTCAGGCGAGCGGCAGAGAAGACTTACCGCACACCAAGCACACCAAGCACACCAAGCACACCAAGCACACCAAGCACCAAGCCAAGGAAGGCAAGATCCACTTGCTTGCGCTGCTTGCTGGTATATTTGTCGCCGCCGGTTCGCTTAGGCGGTTGCCGGGCGAAAGATGGGGAATTTCGGGAGTCTGGCTTGAGGTATAAGATAGGGGCACCGATTAGCGACTGTTGTGGTTGTGATCTTCCTCCGTAATTTTTCATTGGAATGCTTTGCAGCGATGCCAACCAAGAAGACCGAAATCAAAAAAGATTCAAACAAGACCAAGGCAAATGGTTCCAAATCCAGCCGTTCCACATCGGGTAGTGCAAAATCCGGCGGTGTAAAATCGGGTAGTGTAAAATCGGGTAGTGTAAAATCGGGTAGTGTAAAATCGGGTAGTGCAAAATCCGGCAGTTCTGGGTCAATGGATAGCCGGTTGAATAAACTTGAAACGGCTGCCGCGGCTAGGGGCGATGCAGCAATGCCATCGGTGGCCGTGTTGGCTCGCCCGTCGAAGAAGGTTGCTGCCGGACCGGAGAAGTTGAAGCACTGGGCGCACATTATTAAGCAGAATTTTATGCCCGAAGATTGGTCAGCTTATGCTCAAAGCTTGGCGACTCGAATCCCACTTTGTCATTGGCGATCAGTTTGGCCCCAGTGCAAACGCCATCCCTTAAGTTGGACTCGGACGCTCGATTTTAAGAATACTCAGCCCGCTTCCAAACCGCGAATGCTGGCTTGGCTAAAACAGTTGGACGCGATCGCGGTTGACTCTCCATTGAAAGCGAAGGCAGCCACCACGTTGTTGGATGCACTGCAGGATTGGTCTGCGGATGTGGAACAACGACTGTCGTTTGCGATGGAAGCTACGGCGGATAAATCTGATTGCGTTGAAGATCTTACTTGCATTGCGTGCGAAGCGATCGCGGTGGTTTGGCTGATGCCCTTGGCCGCTGTCGAGGGGACGCAAGTGGTTTTTGATGATTTATTGTCGACGCTTATTCGTCTAACGCATGCCACGGTTGATTTAAAGCAGTCGGTGTTGGCAGCCACTTTGTTGTCCGTCGAATTGCCGATCACTTTGAACTTGCAGTTTCCGGAGCTTGCGGTTGTCAATTTGTTGTGGGCAAAGTCCATTGATGACTGGAAAGTGATTTTAGATCAAGTGGCTGATGGCAACGGGATGCCGACCCATTGGTTTACAAACGAATTCACAGCGGTAATGGGTTCGTGGACTCGCTGTTCTAAGTTGGCTCGGTACATGGAACGCTCGGCACTTGAAGGTGATTCCGAAGACCATTTCAACTGGGCGATTGGACAAGTATTGCGTTTGATGCGCAAGGACGGTTCGCAACTCTTGAGCAAGCAGCAGACCAGTCCGGAAGATGGGGCGATGGTTGACCAGATGCTGCAACTAGCCGCAGACAACGACGATTGGCAGGCAGCGAAGTTGTGTTGCCCTGCCCTGCCGGTCAGTTCCAAGAGTCATAAGTATGACCAGATCAAAGAAGATCGTTTGGCAGATCCTGCGGATGAATCCGAATGGAGTAAAGTTGCGATTCTGCGCAGCAAATGGAAAAACAAGAGTGACAAGCTGGCCGTAGATTTCGGCGGCAGGGACGTTCAGATCGAATTGGAGAATGGCCGCAGTTGGTTGGGCGGTGCCTTGGAGACAGAGGTTCTGGTCGATGGGAAGTCGGTCCAGTTGGACAGTACTTGGTCACAATTATGTTGGTTTTCGGACAACGAGGTCGTCTATCTTGAGATTCAGAATGAACTGGAGGGTGGACTGGGCGCGATTCAAAGGCAGTTTTTGGTGTCTCGCGATTATCGCTTTTGTTTCATTAGTGACAGTGTGACATTGAACGATAAAGCATCGGCAAACCAGCACAAGATTGAACATCATTGGAAGTTGCCAATGGCAGCGGACGTGACTTTTCATCCAGAGAAAGAAACGAACGAAGGCCATTTGCTAAGTGGCAAGCATCGTTTGAACGTCTTGCCGATAACTTTGCCTGAATGGCGAGTCGAGTTTTCGCGAGGAAGCCTGGCTACTGAAAATTCTCAGGTGCTGACCAAGTATACAGTGCCGGCGTCGGGTTTGTTTCAGGGGCTACTTATCGATTTGGACCATCGTCGCAGTCGGCAACCAGTGACATGGCGGCAGTTGACCGTTGGCGAAAATTTGGAACCGGTAACGATTGACAAGGCCGTTGGATTCCGCGTTCAATTGGATCGGATGCAGTTCCTGATCTATCGTTCCATTGCGCCCATTGTGGGGCGGACGTTTATGGGACAAAACCACTTTTGTGATTTTTATCTTGGGCATTTTAACGCGGATGGAAACTGTGCTGACCTGTTAAAAATTAATGCCCCTGATGAAGGTGAATAGGTGACAGTGTGGGGCAAGGCGTGCAAGGCGTGCAAGGCGTGCAAGGCGTGATGCAGTTTTCTGCGGCAAGCGATCGTCTGTAACCCAGAGTAATGGAAGGCGAAAGAAGGCGAAAATGGACGCAACGCGACAGATTTTACTGGACAACGCAAAGCGAGTCTTTGATTCGGTTGCGGATTGTTGTGCCAGTTGCGGTAGGCAGCCAGAAGACGTGAAAGTGATCGCGGTCACCAAGTACGTGGACACCGCGATCAGTCGGTTGTTGGCCGAAGTCTTAGGGGAACTGGTAGGCCAGTCGCATCCCGTGATTCTGGGAGAGAACCGTCCACAGTTGCTGCTGGAAAAGAAGCTGGATTGGCAGGATGGTCCTAGGGTTGAGTGGCATTTGATTGGGCAATTGCAATCCAATAAGATCAAGAAAGTCGTGGGGCAAGTGGAAATGATCCATTCCCTTGATCGGATTGAATTGCTTGAAAAGTTGGAACATCACGCCGCCAATGCGAATCTGGACGTGAATGTATTATTGGAAATCAATATCAGCGGTGACGCCAACAAACACGGTTTGGTAGAGGCGGATTTTGAGTCGATTGTAGATGTGGCGTCCGGACTAGAACGAATCCGTTTGTGTGGTTTGATGGGCATGGGTGGACTGGAAAGTACCCCAGAGCAAACCAAGAGGCAATTTCAGAATTTAGCGTTGTCATTACTTCTGATTGGCCAGCGGTTGCCAGAGAATGATCGCTCGCGTTTTTCACAATTGTCGATGGGCATGAGCGACGATATGGCTTTGGCGATTGAAGCCGGGTCGACGATGGTTCGAATTGGAAGCGCGTTTTTCAAGGGACTAAGATAATTCGTGGAAGGTAAATAAAAGAACGCTGGGCATCCCGAATTGGGTTGCCCAGCGTTTGTACCGCAATTGAATTCAATTCATAAGGCCTCTGCCTTTAGCCGCCGGTCAAACTGTTCAGCGGGGCTGTGAAGCCATCTAAAGGTGAATCGTTATTTGTTTTTACAATGATGTGATCATTAGGCAGCACGTCATAGTTATGGTGTGTGACGATTGTGTCCTTGTTGGGATCGAAGTCTGCCTTCATGCGAAGGAGTTTACCTGTTTCACTGACCACTCGGACGACCGTAACGTCAATGCTTCCAAAGCGATTGATGGCACCGGCTTCTTCCAGGGCTTTTTGTAGCGGAATGGGTCGCACAAAAGATTGTTTCACCGTCTTGGGTTTCCCCCAACCGTTATGGATTTCGACCGTATAGAACTTGGCTTCTGAGGCTTCTAAGCCAGTTGCGTCTGCTCCCAGTGCCGATACCGCCGTCGGATGCGTCTTTGTCAATAAAGAGTTGGCACACCCAATGTTTGATACGATTAGGCTAGTAAGCATCGCCAAGCCGAGAAATTGAAAGCAAAACGACTGAAATAGCCAGCTATGACGTTTGGTTGTGGTTACAAAGCGATTCACGTCATGTTCCTTTATTTAGCGTGTTCCGGGGGAATTTGGCCGCAAAGTTTTACTAAACTCCCTAGCCTTATCATTGCTTTCGGCAGTGCGCTGTGGTGACTGCAGCTTGAACTTACTGGTTACGCAAAATTGGGGAACAAAGTAGACTTTCACTGCTAGCAAAGCATGGATTTAGGTTCGGTGGATCGCGTCGTCATTCGACGAAGCTTAGGCGATAGATTGTTTGCGGGAGTTTGAACTTGGTTAGCGACCCAATGGATGAAAAGCGGAAAGTTGCATGGGTGATAGGCGGATCTTCAGGCTTGGGGCTTTCAATTGCTCAATCCCTGTTGGAACGAAACTATCAAGTTGTGATTTTCGGGCGGGATGAAGAGAAGTTGGCAGCGGCGGCCAAGCAAATCAGTACGGGCCAAGCAGCTGTGGCTTCAGGAAATGTGGGGATTCGTTCCTTGGATGTGACGCTCGATTCAGCGGTTCAGGCTGGTTTTGAGCAGCAAATTCAAATCGACGGTCGACTGGATGTTTTGGTCAACGTGGTCGGACAAAGTTGTCGAACTGCGATTCAGGGTTCGGCTTTATCGCTTTATGCTCAGATGATGCAAGTGAATTATTTCACTGCGGTGCGTTGCACGTTGCAGGCCTTGCCCTGGTTGATCCAATCCCAAGGAACGGTGGTCAATATTGGGTCATTGGTATCGAAAACGGCTTGGCCTTGGGTTGCGCCTTATGCCGCTTCGAAAAGCGCTTTGGCCAGTTTTTCAACAGGTCTGCGAATTGAAATGCGTGGGCAAGTTCATTGTCTGCTGGTATGCCCAGGCCCCATTGCCCGCGACGATGCGGAGGTTCGCTACCAAGACCAGGCGGCAGGATTGGATGCGGCGGCAAACCGCCCGGGTGCGGGTGCTCCGGTCAAAGCGATCGATCCCAAGTGGTTGGCGGATCGAATTGTTACCGCGATCCAGCGTCAGGAGCGAGAATTGATTGTGCCGTGGAAGTCTCGGCTCTTGTTTTTGGCCTATGCGATTTCAGCCAGATTGGGCGATTGGTTATTAGGAAAGTTGAGTGGTTTGAAGAAGGCAGACTGAGATCCAGTCGCGGGAAGACCTGCGAAATGCGACAATCTGTTATGCGGCTAGTTGGCTTCCGCCAAACTGACCATCAGGCGTTCGATGAGTTGCCGCCCCAGGTCTTCTCGCGAGTGCGTTCCTTTCAAAGCCAGGTCAACATCCAGTAGCCAGCGATGAATCACATCCAATCGTCTGCGTCCAAGTCGACGAAGCCGAGCGGCTGCCTTGTCAATTTCGCCTTGCCACGGGCGAAAGCCAGCCGCCTTTAACGAATCCATGATGTCCGCCCTGCCCCGCCCTAGTCGTCTGGCAGCGTTGTAGTGATCATACGCAATGGCATACCGTCGCAAGCTCCAAGACAATTGTCCCATCACGCTTAAGGGATGTTCGCCAGCATGGAAAATGGGATGCAAACAGGCCAGTGCATCGGCGCTCGCGCCTTCCAACGCCGCGTCCACTGCATTCCAGACGGATTCGGCTTTCCAGCCTCCCACGTGTGATTTAATGTCTTGAATTGTGACCGTTGCCCCTTTTTCTAACAGCAGGCTCAGCTTCGCCAAACTGGTATCGATCATCCCAAAGTCAGATTGACTGATGTCCAACAAAAAGGTGGCAACGTCGCTGGGCAACTTGATTTGGTGCCGCGTTTTCGCCCAAGTTGTCATCCATTGTAGGATCCGTTTGGTGTCCGGCGACTTTGATTTACTCTTGGCGACAGTGGGGGTGCCGCATGAGATTTGTAACCCGTGTTTGTCGACCAACTTGTACAACTTGGTGTTCGCGGCCCAAGTGTCGGTCAGAAGAATCAGAGTACTAGCCGAACCTGGGTGTTGAGTCCAGTCTTCTAGTTGTGTGCGATTCTTCGTTATGAAAGTCGCTGCCTCGCTGATGATGACCGGCTGCGGCTTTCCCATCGAAAATAAGGAACCTGTGGAGAGTTCGTCATTAAGGTCTCGCCATTCTATGTCCTTGCCGCCGAACGTACGAATTGGAGAATCTTCGTCCACAGTACCTAGAATCGAATGCAGCAAAATCTGTTTGGCTTGATCAAACAAGAAGCCATCGTCGCCGAATAAGACAACAGTGGATGGGACCTCTGTCACGCTTTCCGCGCCAAAGATCAAGTCGAGGGTGTGTAGTGTACCGGTGGTCATGGAACAAAACTGCAATGGTGGGGCGAATTTTCTGTCAATCCTATGCGATCATCCAAACATCTAAAAGCTAGGGGGAACCCTTGTAGCACCCATCAGGCGGATTAGCCAATGCCCCCATGGCAGCATTGTAACCAAAAGGCGAATTCAAAAGAGAGGGCGATTTCAATTGCAGGAACGTGCATTAAAGCGTTTCCGCCATGCCGGACCGCAGAACCTGTACGCGAAAGCCCGTTACGGCAGAGTCTGAGAAGAACGTGCAACCGCAAGCAAACCGTGTACTCAAGATTCAAAAGCGTCGCGATTAAGTTCACCCGCGGAAACGGCCGATCGGCATCAGGCTTTTGGGTCAGCAGTGAGATCTACTTCTCCAGACCAAGGATACGACCGCGGGGAATTAGATGAGCGATGTTGATTGGACGATCCAGTTGGTGGAAGCCTTTATTGCCCGCCAAATCACGGATCGCCATTCGCAAGTAAACTTGTTTTGGCAGATTGGGTTGCAAATCCCATTGGAATTGTCCACTGTTTTGCGTGGCCGTGGTGATCGTTGTCCAAGGCCCACTAGCAGACGCACTGAACGCAATTGCGACGGGCTGTTCACCCAGATCGGTAGCGTCACATTCCCATTGAATTTGCAAACTTGCTTGGCTTGGGTCGCGTCCATAAGGTGCGGCAACAATTTTGGGAACCGGAGCGGTTAGGTCCACGTCAACGGTAAGTTCAGGCTGGGTTCCGGCACGTGGAATGTCCGATGTGATACCGCCGACGCTGGTCACAACCACTCGGAACGAATATCGTCCTTCGTCGTTGACTTGGATTTCTACAGGACTGACTTTATCTAGATCCGAAGTCCAAAGTCTCCAAGATTGTCCCTGATCGGTGGAGCCAAAAATGGCGACCGACCCAATTTGACTAGGCTGCAGTCCGTCCACTTGATAGCGAAGGCGAAACCGTTTTTGATTCACTAAGAAATAGGTGCCAGGCGCAAACTGGCTTGCGTCTTCAGGGTTGGGTGCTGCCGGTTTGACTTGAGTTGCGTTTGATACCGGAAGTCCACCCGTTGAATTTCCCGAGGGTGTTAGACCACCCAGGCTACTGACGGTCTCTTGATTCCCGGAGCCCGAAGCAAGTGGGTGTGCCGATGTCAACGTCGCAGGGACCCCGCTTGGTGAAGTCGATCGCGACGACATTGACTGGAAGCCTTGCGGGTTACTACCAAAGTTGGGTGCATCGGTTGAAGTGGTGCCCAGCGACGGGAACGCCTGTTTTTGCTTCGCCAATGTGGATTCAGGAATAAAATGCGAACGTTGATCTTGGTCGGCTGAACTTTGGTTGTTGGGTGCAAGTGTGCTGCCAACGGTGACCGACATGTTCCCAGCATTCGCCGCGCCAGACGGTTTGGTTGGATCCATCATTGCACCAAAAGGATCCGTGTGAGATTGCCTCGGATCGGCGTCGCTTGTCGGTTGCTGCAAATCGAATGCCAGGCCTGCTTCGAGGCTCTTGAAGCGACTGGGCAAGTTCGACGCGATTCCCTCGCGTAGTGGGTCCACTGGCCAATTGACGGATACATTGGCGGGCGGATTGTTGGCGTTTGTTTCTTTGACTAGCGAACTCGCGTTGGCCTCACCTGAATTGGGTCCATCGCTGGCCAATTGATTTGGCTTGGGCGGGGTTAATGTGTTACCCAGTGGGTGCCCCACGTTGAACATCGGATTGGCTGGGCGTAACGCACTCAGGCCGACGGGTTGAAAGACGGTGGACAGATTGCCTGCGCGATCTTTGACTTCTAACTTCACGACGATCGCATCGGCTTGCGTGTTTGGCCACCACACAATGCGATCTTGAAACAGTCCAGGTTCGGCCTGCTGTTTTTGATCATTGGAACTGCCCGTTGGGATCGGGTGCCAAGTCGCAGGTTCATTGGGGGCCGCGACACGATAGCTTAGGGTGATGCTTTCTACATCTAAGTTGAAATCTTCGGCTCGCCAAGTCGCTGCAATTCGTCCGGACTTATCGGGATCGATTCGCATTTGCAATTCGGGCTTCTGGGTGTCAATTGCGATGCGTAACGTCGGCATTGGAGGCCCCGTGGGCAACAACTGCCCGTCTCGATCCAAAGTCTTTAAGGCAAATAGGTAGTCGCCATCACCGACAGATTGAAATGGAATTCGCTTAACCAAAGGTGATTGGCGGGCGTACAGGTTCCACGACTTGCCCAAATCCGTTGAGACATAAAGTTGGACTTCGATCAATCGTCCCGTCGTGTCGTCGGTGTTGAAAGGGACTTCGAATTGGGTTTGTGAAGTCACGATCGGTTTGGGAAGTTCTAATCGGACTGGCTCGCGCCGTTGATCGACTTCCCGATCGGTCGATGGTTGCTGGATTTGTTGCCAACCGTAGCACATGCCGTCCTTGGCCTGACCCGCGGCCAAACAGATAAGCAATGCGCAGCATCGTATCCATCTTTCGGGCGAGCCCAAAGGTTGGAGAAGTTTTCGAATCGCGGCTCTGCCGGAACTCCTGTGCGCAGCAAACAAAATGGCTCAACTTTCGATTTCTGGAATGACTTTAAATCCCGTTCCTGTATGCAAATGCAGTTTATCTGCAGCGCGACTCCAAGCGTCCTGCCCAAGTCCCAGCGGTATTAATGAGGCCGCGAATGAACTTGAGGTTCCGGACGAATCCGCATGGCAGGGAGTTTCAAGCACCAATTGTCCGGCAAGAAATGTCACGGGTTCCCGATTTAGTCGTCATTGTGAATCTATCGGAGAGCCCGTTTAGCCGCATTAGTGAGTTGGTGTTTGCAACGACTGTTTGGGTCATTCCCATCGGGGGGGACCGAATCTGCTGCACGCAATCGCGGCTGGTTCCCGGAAACCGCTGGAAATGCTTGGGAAATGCTTGGGAAATGCTTGGGAAATGCTTGGGAAATGCTTGGGAAACGCGGTTTTTGGCATGCCTGAGCCGAAAATAGTTGGAATTGCAACGATGGAAATCTCTGGTGGCAGCGTAGCGATTTTCGTGCCTGGATGGGACTGGGCGAGGCAGGGGTTGGCGGCTGCCTGCACTTGGGGCTGGGGAATTATCGGAAAAATGCCGATTTGCCTGAACTTTGCTAAAGTCGCAAGCGTATTTACCGTGGAAATGGATCGCGAGGGGATTCAGTTGAAGACTCAGCTATCCTCATTTCTCAAGATGATGATAATAGAACGATAGCACTGGTAGGCTTCTCAAGGCCTTGCCGCTGCAATTTAAGGGTGAGCCTTACAATTACGCATCTTGTCGATTCAGAGAAATGATGTATACACGGACCGAATACTCTAGCGGAAATATGGCTGACGGACTTTTGCTACAGGAACGTTTGCTGGGGCAAGCCTTCGTCTTGGGCGAGATGAACTGGATTCATTTTGTCATCTACTGCGGTGGAACGTTGGCTGTTTTAGTGGTCGGCATTTACCTCATGTTGCTGGTAAAAAACTGGATGCAGACGCCCGTGGAATACCATACCGTTGGAGATGACCTTGAGTCATTGCGAGAAGCCTTGAAGCTGGGGTCGATTGACGAAGATGAGTATCGTAAGGCCGTTGAGTCATTGCAACTGTTGAACAAACGAATGACATTCAAGGAAGTTGAACCGCTAGAACCCGTGTTCATTCGCCAGGCGTTGCAAACGTCAAATTTAAAGCAAGAGCAACCCAGCACAGTTGAAAAATCCGAGAATAACGAGGTAACTGGGGCAAATGAAAATAAGCCAACCGCCGAGCAAGATAAGTCCAAGGATTGAAATCGATCACGGCCTTATTCAACGGATCGGTTGCAAGTTGCCCAAGCGTTTAAATATGCGGAAAAGCGTATTCAAACAACGTAGGAAGTGATGAAAACAGACAGGGAAGCAATCAACGGCATGATAGGTAAACATTAACGATTAAGTTCTATGTTTGCTTTCGCTAAGCTTTTTCGTATCGAGGGATAAGTTACCCTTGGGACGGAAAGGTGCAGTCAGAGGTTGCTATCGTCTGAAGATAGATTGTGTAAGCTTGAACCGATGCGGGCAAGGATGACCACACTAGCTCCGAGTTGTACTTGGAGATTGCCGATTCAAGCCAATCACCCATGATCCCATCGCCAAAACGATGAATTTTTGGATGTTATTCGCCAGGCGTTGAAATGACCTTGTTGAAATTTTGACGCGTAAACCAGCACAACCAAGCTTGAATTCATTGATTCGGCCTTGAAAGGAGTACGAATGCCCGCAAGTAACGATATCGGTGGTCGTCGTTCCAGTACAACCAAAAAGAACGCATCATGTTCGTTCTGTCGCAAAAGCTATCGCGATGTAGGACCGTTGGTCGAAGGACCAAGCGATGTCTATATCTGTAGCGAGTGCATCGAGTTGTGCCAGTCGATTTTAGATCAGGAGCAGCGTCGTCGTGGTACGACGAAGCAGTTGTTCAAAAAGATCTCTTCGCCTCGAGAAATCGTTACCCATTTGGATCAATACGTGATTGGCCAAGAGGAAGCGAAGCGAGTTCTGGGCGTGGCAGTTCACAACCATTACAAGCGACTGACATTGGGCTGGGAAGGCTCGGAAGTCGAAGTCGATAAGTCGAACATCTTGCTAGTAGGTCCCACTGGATCGGGCAAGACTCTGTTGGCCCGTTCACTTGCCCGAATGCTGAACGTTCCCTTTGCGATCGGCGACGCGACCACGTTGACCGAGGCTGGATATGTTGGCGAAGATGTCGAAAATCTGCTGCTGAAACTGCTTCACGCCGCTGACTTTGATGTTGAAACTGCCCAACGCGGTATCATTTACATTGACGAAATCGACAAGATTGGCAAGACCAGTAACAACGTGTCGATCACCCGAGATGTTTCGGGTGAAGGTGTTCAGCAGTCATTGCTGAAAATGCTGGAAGGCACCATTGCCAACGTTCCGCCGCAAGGTGGTCGGAAGCATCCCGAACAGCAGTACATTCCGATTGATACATCGAACATCTTGTTCATCTGCGGCGGTACGTTCTCCGGGATTGATAACATCATTCGTAAGCGACTGGGCAAGCGGACCATTGGATTCACCCAAGGTACGTCCAAGTTTATCGAAGATGATGTCCGATCGTTGATGCCTCAGGTCGTTAGCGATGATATTCTGGAATACGGCTTGATCCCCGAACTTGTGGGGCGTCTGCCATTGATTACCGCCTTGAAACCGCTGGACGAGGCTGGGTTGATCCAGGTCTTGACCGAGCCCAAGAATGCGATCGTCAAGCAATTTCAGAGTTTGTTCCAAATGGAAAATTGCGAGATCACCTTTAGCGAAGGTGCACTTCGAGAAGTGGCTCACCAGGCATACTCCAAGGGAACGGGAGCTCGCGGACTTCGCTCGATCATCGAAAAAACGATGTTGGACGTGATGTTCGAATTGCCAGAACAGCCCCGTGGCAGTAAGTTTGTGATTGATGAATCGATTGTCAGAGGCGAACGAAGCTTGTTTCCAGCCCTGCCAGAGACCAAAAGTGCCTAGCGGCCCTGGGGCAAGTGCCTAGCGGCCCTGGGGCAAGTGCCTAGCGGCCCTGGGGCAAGTGCCTAGCGGGTTGGACGAGCGTGTTGTGGCTTTGCTGACTCAAGACGGCACTGAAGCATTGAATTAGAATCAACGGTTTGTTGGGTACGCCTGACAAACCGTTTTTTTGTTTCTTGAAATCTATCGCCGGCGTTGACTGCGGTATGAATTGGATTTGAAGGGGAAGATCGTATGCTTTTTCGCACCGTTATCGCACTGCTTTGCCTGCTTCTTTGGGCTGGCCAAGATTTGAAGAGTCAGCATTTGTTGGCCCAAGATGAACGAGACCATCGCAGACCGTTGCAGCCCGAAACGTTGATCAACCTGGATCAAAAAATCGTTGACGTGCAGATGCGTGACGGTTCGGTGGTTGCTTTTCAAACGGTGACTCTGCTTGGACTGGGCAAGGATGACGCCGGTGTGCGTGCCTTGAAAGTTCAGGGACGCGACAAGACGAAATCGACGACCCTAACCTTAAATAAAATTGAAGAGATTTTTTTGGATGATCAACCGTTAGATGTTGCCTACGACCGCAAGTCTAGGTCTCTAATTTTTGATGAAGGCAAACGTGCGGCTAGAGTGATGCATGAAGCAGAGGTCTTTAGGCGACTGGCCGAACAACGGCATCGCTATTGGGAACCGCTAAGCGAGTCGGCGCATGCTAAGTTCTTGGACAAGCATCGCAAGTTTGTCGCCAAGACCAAAGCCGCGTTGCCCGATCTAAATCTGCATACCGTTGAAACTAAATTCTATATTTTCACCACCGATTTACCGCCATCAGAAGTGAATGGATACATCGTCTATTTGGATACCATGTACCGCACACTGTGTCAGGCGTTTGGGTTGTCTTCCGAGAAAAATTTGTGGTGCGGCAAGTGTGTGGTGATGGCTTTTGGCCAGAAGCAAACTTACTTGCGATTCGAAAAAGAACTGATGAACACCGATGCCGAAGGTTCCCAGGGCCTGTGCCATCAGTCGTCGGATGGGACGGTGATTTTTGCAGGCTACAAGGGTGAAAGTGGGTTTGCGCATGTGCTAGTTCACGAAACGACTCATGGCTTTGTTCATCGTTATCTTTCGACCGCTCGGATTCCTTCGTGGTTGAATGAGGGGATTTCGGATTGGATTGCAAACGCGGTGGTTGGCGGTAATCGCATTGAATCAAGGCAACGCAGTTCCGCCCTCTTTGTTACCGCTGAAGGTGGCTGGGGAGACTTTCTGGAGACCAAGCGAATTCAAAGTGAACTTTATGGAACCGCTTCTTCGCTGGTCGAATTGTTGTTAGCACGTGATCAGGGCGGGCAATTCAAACTGCTGGTCGTACGTCTAAAGGAAGGTAATTCGCCTGAACAAGCACTGCAAGAGTCATTTGGGCTGAGTTACAACGAGTTGACCGTCTTGTACGCGCGGGCCATCCGAGGCGTGCGGTAGCAAGCCGGTTGCGACTTTTTCCCTAAGTCTTCGGACAGCACAAAAAGCGAGCCTCGGGCTTTCTTGGCCAGGCACTAAGTGATCGGTTGCGACTTTCGAAGGTTGTGGTCTCCAGAAATTCATCGGCCGCTGTGAACAAGTTCTTTTATTTATGGGACAAACAATAACCGAGAGCACAAAGTTAGTGATGCTGGATTGAGAGTGACGTTCTAGTGTTGTATTCCCAGATCACGCGGCAGATCACGCGGCAGATCACGCGGCAGTTCCGTGATTATGCTTGGCTTACTTTGCATTCTTGAAGCACGGATTGGCAGTCGCTGCCATACACGTTTTTGATGCACCGCATGGAATTGCACTAGACTGAAATACGCTGGATTGAACAGATCTTACCCATTCGGTCGGTTCTCTGATTCGTTAATTGCTGATGTTCAGAGTTCAGCATCGCCGTTGTCTGGCTAGGTGAAACGACCTGATCGTTTCGAAATACATTTGTACCGCCGCCGGTTTTCGCATTTGATATAAAGTAACGCCAATATGTTTGTTCAATGCAATGGTCAAGTTATCAAACGGACTATGCTTGGGAATAGGGTTGGCTGTTTGAAATATGGTTTCGCGGTGATGATCGTTGGGGATGGAGCTTTCTTTGCGTCGTCGGTCACGGCGGTGACCCAAACGCGATAGAAAAAGAGTAAGCTCATGGCGGTGATTTTTCTGTGGATCCTGGAAGTTCTTGGATAAAGAAGAACACGTGTGGCCAGTGTCATTCGCAGCACGTGGAAGTGCAGTGGCGATCATTGATGATGACTGAAGCGGGCAAGATCCAAGGAGTTAGTTGGGCCTTTGGTTCGCTGACCGGGTATAAACATCTTTGAGCCAATTACGATGTTGAAAATCTCAAGGACCCCGCAAAGCGATTGGGGACTGATGCCTATCGCAAGTACATGCAACGGTCGACTGAAATCGAGCCCAATGTTTTTGTCGACGCGCACCATGCCTTGCCTGACGCGTGGAAGGAAGGTGAACTTGATCGATTGAATGCGAACCCGTCGT
>JBDNHU010000505.1:0-8394 GCA_041688615.1 Mariniblastus sp.
CGTGGCTGGATCGGTCGTAGCTGGATTGGTTGTAGCTGGATTGGTTGTGGGTGGATTGGTTGTGGGTGGATTGGTTGTGGGTGGATTGGTTGTGGGTGGTGCGGTGTGATCGGGGGCCTCGGTCTTGGCCTCTGGACGCTCCAACGACTGCGAAGTACTTGCCAGGGTGGACGCTGAATTGTGACTGTAGGAACCGGCAGCACCATCGGGGCCAGGCGGTTTCAGATTGTCTTCTAAGCTGCCTGTCGGCTTGGTAGAGACTTCGGTGGCAGCGGGCGACGTCGCGCTAAGCAGAGCTTCTAAGCCGCGACCCAAACGTTTTTTCTTGATGTTACTCACGATCCAAAACCTCCATGCACAATTCTATAAACGCTCGAGTGGCTCGTGACCGAGGGGCGTAGTCCAACACACTTTTTCCGTGGCTGACCGATTCGGGCACTGACACATCGCGGGGGATTACGGTTTCGAAAACGATGTCGCCAAAGAATTCTCGCACATCGTCATCGACTTCCAAAGTTAGTTCCAAATTGGGATCGTACATCGTCAGAACGATCCCACCAAATTCCAGGTTTCGGCCTGGTTGATTCATCACGTCACGAATCACTTCAATCATTTGGGTTAGACCTTCCATGGCGAAATATTCGCATTGGATGGGCATGATCACTTCGTGACTGGCGGCTAAGGCGGCCCGGGTTAGGTGTCCCAAACTAGGCGGACAATCCAACAAGACATAATCGAATCGTTCGCCACTCTTGGTTAGGTGATCCACCAATTGTTGCGAAGCCATCGTTCCCGGACTGGCTAATTGATCGACGTCGTGAAAAGATCGGCTGCCTGGTAACAGGCGAAGAAGTGGGTTGGTCGTTTCCAGCATTCCCTCTTCAACGGGAATGTCGCCCACCAAGGGATGGCGGGGTTGAGGCTTGTGCCCAAGTCCGCCGGTGGCGTTACATTGAGGGTCAAGGTCCACAAGCAGCACGCTCTGACCAGCCTTGGCCAATGAATCGGCAAGGTTCAATGCGACGGTGGTCTTACCCACGCCGCCTTTCTGGTTCGCGACACATAAAACGCGACCCACGGTATCGCCTCCATGCGATTGCAGTTTGATTATCGTTGTGGGAATTCAATCGTTGGGTGATTGAACTGATCCCGCCAAGGCATCCATGCTTTGGTCAATTGATTCTGGCAGCAGACTGGTGTTTGGTGTAACTAGGATCTGCTGTAAATGCTAGGCAGTCAATTCCGCTATTTTCAGCCGGAGCCACCTGCATTTCTGGCTTTTCGCAGCGGGATTGGGCTGACCCATTTCTCACGTGCTTCCTGCCACGGCAGATTGGCAAATTCTATCGTGCATCGAAAAAGTGAGTAAGGTGAATGTGCCGCCAAAGTGCTGTCACTTTGGACAGCGGTTCCTGGCAGTGAACCTCAGCCAGAATCCGGGCCCTCGAGTCAGACGCGGCGTCTGGGCAAAAGATCGCCGGGAGTCGACTTTCGACAGGGGGTCCGACCAAGGATATGGTCTTGAACTGGACAGTAGCCCGGAGGGAAATTGTTTCGGGAAAGTCCGCTGAACAACAATCCGGTGTTGCTAGTTCGCGCTTGAAACGCGGGGCACCAACCGCACGGGTCGGGTAGTGCCCAGCGATTGCGGTTGGGATCGCTTGACCACCGCCCCACCGACCAAGTGGCCTAGTGGCCTAGTGGTGGCGAATCTTGGTTAACGGCTTTGCAATCGATTGTTTCCCGTGAAACCGCACATTCGGTCGAGGCGTTTCATGTGAAACATCTTACCCAAGCGGGTTAATCACCAGCCCACTTAGCAGCTTGGGATAAAAGTAAGTACTCTTGGCGGGCATGCGTTCGAACGCTTGACTGACGTTTCGAATATGGTCCAAACTGGCCGGCATCACCATCGCGCAAAGCTGGAATGGTTGGCCTTCGCCTACTTGTCCGGTGGCATCGCGCCCCACATCATCACCCGTTTGGATGCCTTGAATCACTTCTTCCACGCGGTGAACGTACTTGGGGGTCGGCAGGTCGGACAATCCCAAGCAGTCCTGAACCAGCAGGTGGTGTAAGATCGAAACCCCAAGCCCTCGCCAATCGTCACAATGATCAGCGGCGATTTCAGCCAGGCGATCCATGCCTTCAGGTGACAATTCTACTCGGTTCCAACAATCATCTTTCGCCGTATACAAACCCAAGACCTCTTGGCTGCCTTCCAACTCAATTTCTTCCCACAGTTGTTCGGCCACGGCCGCCCCGGTTCCAATCTTGGTCACGACGAAGCGGTCCGCCAATTTGGATTTCAATTCCTGGTGATCCATCGGCGGGATCCCTCGGAACATCCTATGAGTTGGAAGAACGACCATGCCTGGGTCGTCCATACTGACCAGCATCATTAGAACGTAATCGCAAACGGCGGTATGAGTGCCTTCGGCGATTCTTGCGTCCCGATAGTTGCAAGCGGTTTCGTATCGATGGTGTCCGTCGGCAATATAGACCGGTAAATCGCCGATCAATTGGCTAACTTTCGAATTGACGTCCGTGTTGGTAATCGGCCACATTCGATGAGTGACCCCCAATTCGTCAACCGCTTCCAATGGCGTAATCGAAGGCACCAAAACTTCCAATGATTCCTGCACCACGTTGTCGGGATCGGGATACAAGCCAAACACTTGAGACAGATTGGCTTTACACGCAGTGATCAAATTCAGACGATCTTGTTTGGCTTTGCTGTGAGTCTCTTCGTGGGGGAAGATGTTGCCGGTGCCAAACGGTTCCAACAAAACGCGGGCCATGAAGCCGCGCCGAGTGTAAGTTTGGCCTTCATGAGTGAAGGTCTGATGATAGACGTAAAGGGCCGGTTGATTTTCCAGAGTCATCACGCCCTCTCGCTGCCAATTGCGTAACTCTGCAGCCGCCCGAAGATATTTCGACTGAGGTCCGTCGTCCGGTTGGTCGCGATTCAAAATCAACCTTATCACATTTTCCGGGTGTCGCTGGTACAGACGATCCTGCATCTTGGAATCGATCACATCATAAGGAGGAGCAACCACATCACTTAGGGCTCCAACATTTCCAAGGTCATAACGCAAACCACGAAAGGGCTGAATATTTGGCACGATCAACTGCATTCAATAGAGTTCAAAATAGGAAAACCAAGTCCCAGCGGACAGGCTCTATTGTGATGCATAGCCCTGTCTTTCGGTAGGTGACCAAACGACCATCTTATCCGCCAAACGAGTCATTGATCGCGGAATCGACCCAATGGGCAACCCATTCGTATCTGAATGGCCGACCCGTCGATCCCTGGCACGAACGACCATAGAGTCGGACAGTGAATCAACCAATACATCGATCGGGCAGAAGACTTGCCAGAACGTCAATCCGCTGGTTAGCTTTGCCCCTGGGTCCAGGGGTAGTGGTTGCCGATCGCCCGCAGGCCGAACGCGAAAACTGGGCCCCGGGGCAAAGGTCAGCTTGGGTGGGTCGTGTGAGGGAAGGCCCCGCGTTGAGGGAGCCGCGTTGAAGGCCCCGCGTTGAGGGAGCCGTGTTCAGGGAGTCGTGTTCAGGGAGTCGTGTTGAGCGTGACATCACGAATGACACATGGAGGCCGCGGCATGGCAGCCGGGGAATGGCAGGCCGCAGCTTGACGGGCAGGAGGATTGATCCCGGGCGGGAACCGCTAGCACTTGCGACTAACGTTCGGACGTCCACACCAATTTGCCGGCGACGAAGGTTTGCTGGACCATCGACTGGGATTGATCGAACAGGTAGCGATCCAGAATTCGATCGCCTTGAAGTGCTGCTGTTCTGCCAGGGGCTGGGGCTTCAGGCTGGTGCAAGTCATCAGCCCGCAAGATCACCAAGTCCGCGGACTGGCCCACCTGAATTCCACCTGCTTGCGGGCCCGCTGCTGCCCGGCCCATCGCCGCCTGCCCGCCGGCAACGGCTTGCTGATACAAATTCCGACCGACGGAAAACTGCTGCGTCCCCAAGATCGCGCGTTTGCGTTGCAGAAGTCGCTGAGTGTATTCCAGCAATCGCAATTCTGCTGCTGCCTGAGTGCAGACATTCGAATCGCTGCCAATGGCAAATCGACCACCCTCGGCCATGAACGAAGCGATCCCAAAGACTCCATCCCCTAAGTTGGCTTCGGTGGTCGGGCACAGACCCACGGTGGCTGTACTTTTGATGATCCCGGACCGCTCTTGATCGTTGCATTGGGTCGCGTGGATTAGGCACCAACGCCGGTCGACATTTACCTGCCCCAATAAGAATGCAATTGGTCGCTGGCCTGTTGCAGCCAAACAATCGTCGACCTCTTTCTGTTGTTCGGCGACGTGGATGTGAATCACACCCGCTGAGTGAAGCTGATGATATTGGGATGCAATTCGTTGAATCGTTTGGATCGACACCGCGCGAAGCGAATGAAAAGCCATTCCAACTTGAACGTTCGGGTCCGATGCGTATTGGTTATGAAGAAGCGATAGGATATCCAAGAATCCGTCATTGGAACACGCAAACCTTCGCTGAGCTGGATCCAGTTCTGTTTCCAAAAATCCTGATCGCTGGTACAGCACTGGCAAAATGCAAATGCCGATTCCAACCTCTTTGGCCGCTTGGATCAAGGCATGAGACATGCAGGCGGGATCCGCATAGGCGTTGCCATTTTCAGAATGATGCAGGTATTGGAATTCGGTGACCCAAGTGTAACCGCCAGCCAAAAGTTGCCGGTAATGTCGCTTGGCAATGCTGTGGACATCTTCGGGTGTGAGTGTCTGAACGAACTGGTACATCAATTTTCGCCACGTCCAAAAGCTATCGTGGGTGGCGGTTCGATATTCACTCAAGCCCACAAACGCCCGTTGAAACGCGTGACTGTGGCAATTGACCATTCCAGGAATCGCAGCACCTGAAATTCTTTGGATCTGATGTTTTGGACTGGCGGCTTCTTGGGACCAGGGGTCGATATCGGAATCGGTTCGCACAGCCCCGATCCGTCCAAGATCGTCGATGGAAATTATGGGGTTATCTAGCCATTGGCCCTGAACCAAAGCCTGGTCGAATTGAAGGTGCTTCCTGTGTTCTTCCGACATGCCAATCCTATCCTGTCAAGTTGAGGGTTAATGGTTGTGGGTGGACATCATTGGGAGAATACGGCACCGATCTTCAAGAACCGGCTGGCCCGCTTTGTAAACTTGGACGCACGGATTGATACCAATGCCGTAGGCCAATTCCGCAGGAGATTGAATATCCCAAATGGCAAAGTCCGCCAATTTTCCAGCTTCGATCGTTCCAAGGGTTGCCGACCGACCCACCGCACGGGCCGCATTCTTGGTCAAGCCACAAATGGCTTCCTGCGGCGTCAAGTCCAATAGAGTGCACGCCATGTTGGCCATCAACAGAATCGAACCCGCCGGCGAACTGCCCGGGTTGTAGTCGGAGGCAATCGCCATCGGGACACCGCATGACCTTAGAGCCTGGACGGGTGGCTTGCGCGTTTCGCGCAAATTGTAAAATGCACCTGGCAACAGCGTCGCCACGGTTTGGGACTGGGCCAAGACTTTGCAATCTTCAGGTGTCAAGCACTCGAGGTGATCAACTGAAACCGCGCCCATCGCTGCCGCCATCGCTGCTGAACCTGTGTAGGTCAGTTGCTCGGCGTGCACCTTGATCGCCAAGTCGTTAGCAATCGCGGCGGCAAGAATTCGTTCGGTCTGCCGCAAGTCGAAAGCAATGGATTCGCAGAACACATCAACCGCATCGCAAAGATCTTTGGCGGCCGGAATAATTTCTTGGCATACATAGTCGACGTAGTCTTCGGACCGACCTTGATATTCAGGGGGCACCGTATGAGCGGCCAGCAAAGTGGCAGTCACACCAATGGGCAGTTGCTGCTGGATCTGCCCAGCGACTCGCAACATTTTCAGTTCAGTCTCCAAGTCCAAGCCATAGCCGGATTTAATTTCAACAGTCGTCACCCCTTGCGGGATCAATCGCTGGATGCGTTTGATCGCACTGTCCAAAAGTTGCTGCTGGGTCGCATTCCTGGTGGCTTGCACGGTGGACAGAATGCCACCTCCCTGTTGGGCGATGGTTTCATAGGCAACACCGTTGAGTCGCTGCTGCCACTCTTGGGCTCGATCGCCGCCATAGATCAAATGAGTATGACAATCGATCAAACCGGGCGAAAGAAAACGTCCGCCACCTTCAATGATCTGCACATCGGGTTCGTCAAAGTTCTGCACCACCGATTCTGGACCCGGCAAGGATTGGGCCGTCGCTTGCAGTGATTGGCTTGGCCATTCGCCTTGCCCGATCCAGCGAATCACGCCGTCTTGAACCAGAATCGAATGACCTGAAAGCACCCCATAGGACGGCAAATCGCCGCACATCGTCAGCAGTTGGAAGTTTTGAAAGAGGGAGCAGTTGTTTGTCATGAATGTAGCCACCGCAGGATCGTTTGAAGCAATGGGTCCAACACGGGTCGAATATGGTTGGCTTTGGTTTCACACCATTGTCCGGTGTTTTCGTCCAGGTACGTCGCCTGGGACAATTCCAATTGAATTGCGTGAATACCCGAATCGGGTCGGCCAAAGTGTCGAGTGATAAAGCCGCCGACAAAGCGACCGTTGAAGACGTGACTGTAAGTCGCCCCGGAATTTGTTCCTAGTTCGCGGTCAGTGGGACGGTTGGCCGGTGAAAGGGTCCTGGCAAATTGCGTCAGGGATTGTTCCAATGTCCAGCAACACGACCGGCCTTGGTTGGTGCCAAAGTTGAGGTCGGGAAGTTGACCGTCGAATAATCGAGGGACTTGGGAGGCGATCGAATGAGCGTCGAACAAGACCACCTTGGGGAATTGCTGCTTCAAGCGATCCAATTCGGTTTGAATTTGTTTGTGGTAGGGCACCCAAATCTCTTTCAGCCACCGGGCTTTCTCTTCAGCGGTCCTGGGGGCGGTGAACAACGGCAAGCCGGCGAAACTTCCGGTGGGAAACAGGCCGGTGGTGGTTTGGCCAGGATACAACGATTCATCCGTAGCGGCTCGGTTGAGATCGATTGCATAACGAGAATAGTTCGCCACAATCCGCCCCGCACCTTGCAAGCTGGGAAAGTTATACAGCCGATCCAAAAACCAATCGGTATCGATTGAATGCTTGCCCGTTGCCGTCATCTGCTGTGAGAGGTCGCCGGGAACCAGATTTCCGTTATGCGGCATGCTAATGAGCAAGGGAATCGATGCGGCCTGGAATTCAAAAGGTCCAGGGTCAAGGGGTATCGACCCAGTGGTTGTTTCCATTGCTTCTTCGTTCCACTTCTATTGGTGATGACTTCGCACGATCAAGTGCGTTGGGGGGCACTCATATCACGGACAGAGAATCAATGGGCCCCAACTTCACCGCCGTCGGTTTGAACTCGACTGGACTGGTAAGTGACTGGACTGGTAAGCGACTGGACAGGAAAGTGACTGGACAGGAAAGTGAAATTGGCCGTTTGAGTGGAAGATCCATTTGGATCGCCTATCCATTTGGCAAGTTCGCAAAGCAGACTACAGATTGCCCGTTGCCAACCCTTACTAACTTAGCCGACTTGACTGTACTTGTATAGACAACTAGATTTGAGCGAATGAAATCAGCAATGCCTCAATATCAGGTTGTTAAGTCGCACATCATCAACGGCATCCGCCAGGGCCGTTGGACGGTTGGGCAACAAATTCCCTCGGAAATTGAATTGGCGAAGAAGTTTCGGCTCAGTCGAATGACGGCCAACCGAGCGATCCGGGAATTGACCGCCGATGGTTTACTGCAGCGGATCCAAGGCAAGGGAACGTTTGTCAACGACACGCCAGCCCTGGCTTCGGTGTTACGCATCCAATGCATTGGGGACGAAATCAAAGTCCGTGGCAATGAATACAGTTGTCGAGTGGTTTCGCTGCGGAAGACGATACTAACGGCGGTCCAGCAAGCGAATTTGCCGTTACCCGTGGGGGTCCAAGTAGCAGCATCAACGATCATACATTTCGAGAACTTGATTCCGTTGCAGGTCGAGGATCGGTTGGTGAACTTGGCGCTCGCTCCCGAGTATTTGGAACAGGATTTCACTCAGTTTACGCCCCACTATTATTTGACTCAAATCGCTCCATGCACTCGAGGTGAACATCGAATCCAAGCATGCATCCCTGACCCGCGTATGCAACGTTGGTTGGCGATGGAATTGGGTGAGCCCTGTTTGCGGATTCATCGTACAACATGGACGGGGCCCACGGTTGCCTGTAGCGCTGTGTTGACCCACCCAGGCAATCGGTACCAATTGCAAACGGTGGTGCAAAGCAGCTGAGATTTCAGCTTAGTTTGCGGCAGCGGCGTTTGCGGCTGTGAAGTTTGCGGC
>JBDNHU010000071.1:0-2891 GCA_041688615.1 Mariniblastus sp.
AGTCCATCACCAGTCGGGTAATCGGGGGCCAGACGCGTCCATTGAAAATGGTGCGTACGCGTGATATGTCGTTCCGGGTGAGGCATCAAGCCTAACACACGTCCGGTCGGGTCGCAAATTCCTGCAACATCCAGCGTTGAACCGTTAGGATTGGTCGGAAGTTCGCCCAGCGAAGGTTCACCCGCCTGTGGTGCATCGTAGCGCAAGGACAGTTGATCTTGGTCCAACAGCGATTGGGTCGTTTGCTTGGAATCGGTGACAAATTTTCCTTCCGCATGGGCCATGGGAATCGCCATCCGTTGAATTCCCTTCAGGAAGACGCTGTTGCTTCCGACGGTTTTCAAGTAAACCCAGCGAACCAAGAATTGGCCACCGTCGTTTAAGGTTAACGCAGCCCGTCGCGTACCATCGGAGTTGGGTGCCACCAGCAATCCGCAGCTGAGCAGCACTTGGAAACCGTTACAGATGCCTAAGATCAACTTTCCGTCGTCTCGAAACTGTTGCAAATGGTCGCCCAGTTGCTGTTCCATTTGGTACCCCATCACTCGGCCGGCACCCAGGTCGTCGCCGTAGCTGAACCCGCCGGGAACGCAAAGGGTTTGAAAGTCTGCCAACATCTTTGGCGTTTCTAACAATTGGTTGATATGAACGGTTTGGGTTTGGCTACCAGCCAATTGGAACGCGTAAGCCGTTTCGTTAGCACAATTGGTCCCTGGGCCGCGCAGAATCAAAGTTTTCATATTCAATTACGTTTTGCTAAGTTGATGAGATGTACGGTTTGCGAAAAAGCGGCGTATTTATTTGTAACCGCAAGTATTTCCATGGAACCTTGGCCGCGGCCCTAGTCGACCGTTTTACGTGGTCAATTGCATCAGAGTCGGCGTTTGGTGTTCGGTCAAAATCGTTCCAATTAAAGTGAACGGCGAAACTTCGTAAATTCCGATCTTCACAAATTGGCCGACCAATCGCTTGTTGCCCTGGAAGACGACGATGCGATCGCACATGGTTCGACCGGTCAATTGCAACAGGTCGCCACTTTCGGGGCTGGTCGAAGTTTTGGACTTGCCTTTACCGTCCCATATGCTGGGGCCTTCGACAAGGACTTCGACATGTTGCCCCAGGAACGCATGGTTGTCTTCTTCACTGATCTGATTTTGAATCGCCAGCAATTCGTTGTTGCGACGTTTCTTGATCTCTTCGGATACGTCGTCGGGTAAGCGTTTGGCGCCGACCGTGCCTGGACGTTCACTGTACTTGAAAATAAAGCTATTCTTGAACCGGCACTCGCGAACAATATCGCAAGTCATTTGGAACTCTGCTTCGGTTTCGCCGCTGAAGCCAACGATGAAGTCACTGCTAACCGAAGCGTCCGGCAGGAAGTGATTGATCCTGGCCATCATCTCGCGATAATCTTCGACCGTATACCCTCGTTTCATTCGCTTCAGCACATCGTTGCTGCCACTTTGGACTGGGACGTGCAGATAATGTGACGCCTTGGGCAAGTCCCGTATTGCAATCAACAAATCTTCAGTCATGTCTTTGGGGTAGCTGGTCACGAACTTGATTCGCCCCAGTCCCTCGATGTCGTGCAGTCGGTAAAGTAGATCGCTAAGCCGAGTCGTCTTATCTCCGTCGACATACTTATAGCTGTTGACCGTTTGGCCCAGCAAAGTAATTTCTTTAGCGCCTTGTTCGGCCAGAAGTTTCGCTTCTGCGTAAATGAAGTTCGGGTCGCGACCTTGTTCAGGCCCACGAGTCATCGGCACAATACAATAGGTGCAGAATTTGTCGCAGCCGATCTGAATTCTCAAGAATGCTTGGAACGGGGTGGGCCGCATGCTGGGGTCGCGCAGTGGGTCGAACGTTTCGTGGCTGCGTTTGATCACCTCGGTCGAACCGTCAGTGCGTTCTTTGCTAAGGGCCGAGTACTGGCCGGGTTTAGCCTGGGACTTCTTGATCAATTCAGGCACCTGGCGAAGTTGCCCCGGTCCGACAATGAAATCCACGTAAGGCGCACGTTGGAAAATTAATTGTTGATCCTTCTGAGCCATACAGCCCATCACACCGACAATTTGGTTGGGGTTTTTCAACTTGTGTTGACGCAAGCGACCTAGCGCGCTGTAGATTTTGTCTTCCGCGTGTTGGCGAACGCTGCAAGTGTTGAACAGGACCGTGTCAGCATCCTTGGGCGAATCGGTCAATTCGTAACCTTCGCGGCGAAGGCTGGCGACCACCATTTCGCTGTCCAGCATGTTCATCAGGCAGCCCACGGTCTCGATATATAATTTCTTAGTCATATAAATTCGCAACGAGTCATCATAGGAAGAAAAACCAAAAGCCAAACGCTGAAAGGCCTAACGCTGAAGATCCGTGATCCCAAGCCCGAAGTTCCAGCCCGGCTGCCCGAAGTTTCAAGCCCCATTGGACCTAGGCGATCGGGTTACCTAGGCGATCGGGTTACCTAGGCGATCGGGTTACCTAGGCGATCGGGGTGCCTAGGCGATCGGGGTGCCTAGGCGATCGGGGTGCCTAAGTGGTCGGTAGCGTTCTTTCAGGCTGCGGCCGGACGGTTGTTCCCAACAGCGATCCCAGGGCCGCTACCCCGGACTAAAAGATAACCGTTTGCCCGACTTTTTCGAAGGCCGCGAGGTCAATAAATCGCACGTTTTGCGATGAAATGGGTGTGGCTGCAGAGCAGTTGCCCGCCCCTACGATCCGGCTTCGGAATTTGACCAGCCACTGGACGTGCAGTTTACCCAGACGCCAACTTTCCAACCAAGGTGCTGACTAGCCAACCAAGGTGCTGACTAGCCGATCAAGGTGCTGACTAGCCGATCAAGGTGCTGACTAGCCAACCAAGGTGCTGACTAGCCGATCAAGGTGCTGACTAG